>JAOIRP010000017.1 GCA_028221385.1 Candidatus Pelagibacter sp. | reverse complement strand
AATGAAAAAAACTCCTTAAACATTTTGTGTAGAGGGGCAGCTTTAAGATATCTTTTAACAAGAATTTATGATTTTTTTAATACCCCAAAAAATGCTTTAATAAAGATTAAAGATCCAAAGGAATATTTTCAAAAACTAATTATTCACAATCATCTTAATGACTACCAAGATTATTACAAATAATGATTAAAATTTATACAGATGGTTCCTGTTTAAATAATCCTGGCAATGGTGGATGGGCAGCTATTATTAATCATGATGGTAATGTTGTTAAAATTAGTGGAAGCGAAAAAAAAACTACAAATAATAAAATGGAATTAATGGCTCCTATCAAAGCTCTACAAAAAATTGATGAAGATGAACAAATTGAAATCTACACGGACTCAAAATATGTTAAATTAGGTATTACTGAATGGATTCATAAATGGAAAAAAAATAATTGGCAAACTTCAAAAAAAGAACCTGTTAAAAATAAAGACCTTTGGATCCAGCTTTACGATCTAACAAGTTCTTTAAAAATAAGTTGGATTTGGGTCAAAGCTCATGCAGGAAATACTCTTAATGAAGAAGTTGACTTATTGGCCAAAAAAGCAGCAGAATCAAACTAAATTTAAAAAATTCTGAGCTGATGAGATTTCACAAGCTCCTGTATCTTGCTCTTCTTGAATTTTAATAACTTTTAAATTATCTATTAACATCGTGTACCTATTGGACCTAATGCCTAATCCTCTTGCACTTTTATCAACCTCTGCTCCTATAGATTTTGTAAAATTTAAAAAAGGGTCTGCCATCATTGTAACTTTATCGCCCACATTATGGCTTTTTCCCCAAGCATCCATCACAAACGGATCATTAACTGATACACAAATAATATTATCAATTCCTTTCGCTTTATAAGCTTCATGAGAGCTAACATAGCCTGGTAGGTGCCTAGCAGAACAAACTGAAGTAAAGGCTCCTGGCAATCCAAACAAAATAACTTTTTTTCCTTTTAAAATTTCTAAAATATCTTTTTTAACTGGTTCACCTGACTCAAAGATAAAAACTTCTGAACTTATAATAGTATCGTTTTCTTTCAATTTCATTTTAGTTTATCCTTAATGTATTTCTTTGTTTTATCTAGATTATTAGCAATTATATCATAATTTTCTTTTTCATCCATAACATACATTAACTCTTTTGGCAGATTAGGCTTGATGTTGATAGATTGATTAATTGCTTCTGGAAACTTACATGGGTGTGCGGTTGCTAATACAACATTATTCCCTTTAAGATTATTTTTCTTTGATGCACCATAACCTATTGCGCTGTGGGGATCTAATATAATGTTATTTTTATTATGAACTTCTTTTATTACACCTAAAACTTCGTCTTCACTCATCCTAGCTGATAAAAAATCTTTTTTTATTTTTTTTTGTTTATCTAGTGGTATTTCATATTTTCCATTTTTTTTTATATCTTCCATTACTTTTTTTGTTTCTAAATCATCACAATTATTTAAGTCATAAATCAATCTTTCAAAGTTACTTGCAATTTGAATATCCATACTTGGAGAAATTGTTTCTGCGACTTTTTCTGCTGTGTAATTTCCATTTGAAATAGCTCTATGTAAAATATCGTTTTGATTTGTTGCTACAATAAGCTTATTTATTGGAAGACCCATTTTTTTAGCCAAATATCCAGCATACACATCTCCAAAATTTCCAGTTGGAACTGAAAAATTAACAGGTTGTTTTTCCTGTACTAAAAAATAAACATAAAAATAATAAACTGTTTGTGCAATAATTCTTGCCCAGTTTATTGAGTTTACTCCAGACATATTAATAGAATTTGAAAATTCTTTGTCTGCAAACATTGATTTAACTAAATTTTGACAGTCATCAAAATTTCCTTCTATTGCAATGTTATATACATTTTTTTCTTTAACGGTTGACATCAGTTTTCTTTGTACATGTGAAACTTTATTATGTGGATGAAGAACAAATATATTCATATTTTTCTTCCCTTTGATAGCATCAATAGCAGCTGCACCAGTGTCACCAGATGTAGCTACAATCACATTTATATTTTTCCTCTTTTTATCAAGATAAAACTGATAAAAATTTCCAAGTAATTGCATTGCTATATCCTTAAATGCAAGAGTTGGGCCATGAAAAAGCTCTAGGACTTTTGTTTCTCCTATTTCTATTACATCTACTACTTTTGTTTTTCGAAATACCGAATATGATTTATCTACAATATCTGACAACTCTTCTTTGGGCATAAAGTTTCCAATGAATGGAAGTATTATTTCTTTGGCTAGCTCTTGGTAGTTTAAATTGCTTAACTTTATCAAGTCTTTTTCATTATATTTTTTAATCTTCTTAGGGACAAATAGGCCGCCATCATCTGCTAGACCCTTAATAAAGACTTCCTCGAACTCATATTCTTTTGAGTTATCTCTAGTACTTATATATTTCATCTAATAATTTTTCTTTCTAAAATATAAATATATTAAAAGAATTGAAATCGCTAATGAAAACCAGGTAATCGCATATTTTTTATGATTATTTGAAATATTTGCAGTTATCATTTTTGGTTTCGGTAACTCATTTTTACTAGAAAGATAAATGATATATGGAGAAAATTTTTCTCCAGTAAAGTTATAAAGATCTTCTCTATTTAATGTGAACCAATAATTATTAGAAATATCATTTTTTGGCTTAAACATGTTGGCTTTTATTTGTTTTCTCAAAATTCCAACAATATTATTTTCATCAATTATATTAATTTCTTTTTCATTTTTTTTGTTGAACGGTATCCATCCACGATTTAACAAATAATTTTCTTTATTAATTTTTATGGGATTGATAACTTCGAAACCAGGCGCACCTTTTTCATTTAAATTGTAAAGATAAATTTGGTTTTCAAAATCTATTGTTCCTACTGCTTTAATTCTTAAATAGTTTTTTAAAGCTGTATTATTAATGTTTATAGGCTCGTCTTTAAGTGAACTTTGTATTTGTTCAATTAAATCAAGCTTCCAATTAAGTCTTACTAATTGCCAGCTTCCTAGTGCTATAAAAATAGAAATAAAGAAAAATACAAAAATAGAAAATAAAAATTTATGTCTCAAGACTAAAGGTTAACTTCCCCAAATATAAATAGCTGCAAATAAGAATAACCAAACCACATCAACAAAATGCCAGTACCATGCTGCAGCTTCAAATCCAAAATGATGATCTTTATTAAAATGGCCTAACTTACCTCTCCATAAGCAGACGGCTAAGAATATAGTTCCGACTATAACGTGAAAGCCATGAAAGCCTGTAGCCATGTAAAATACAGCACCATATATATTGCCTGAGAAATCAAAAGTTGCATGATGGTATTCATATGCTTGTAGCAACGAAAAACAAAATCCAAGTATAACTGTCAAAACTAAACCTTGAATAAAACTTTTTCTATCATCTTCTAAAAGTGCATGGTGAGACCAAGTCACTGTAGTTCCAGACAATAATAGTATTAGAGTATTTATTAAAGGGATGTCCCAGGGGTCAAAAGTTACAATATCACTTGGTGGCCATACACCACCAATTGCTTCTGATGGAAATAAACTTGAATCAAAGTAAGCCCAAAACCAAGCAACAAAAAACATTACCTCTGATGCAATAAAAAGTGTCATCCCGTAACGATGATGTATTTGCACAACAGGAGTATGATGTCCTTGATGTTCAGCTTCAATTACAACATCTCTAAACCACATGTATGCACCATATAAAAGTAGCGCTAAACCTAAATACATTCCCCAAGAAACATCTGCGTGCATATAATAAATACTTCCAATCGCTAAGATCAAGCAAGAAAATGATACATAGATCGGCCAAGGACTTGGGTCTACTAAATGATAATCATGTTTTTGTTCAGCTGACATATCTATAATTTTGATTGGTTATAATAATCTGATGAAAAAAAAGTATAGGACATAGTTACATCTTTAATATTTTTTGTCTTGGGATCATTTACCATCTCTGGGTCTAAATAAAAAGTCATTATATAGGTCGCCTTCTCACCAGGTTTTAAAGCCTGTTTTTCAAAACAAAAACAACCTAATTTGCTGTAATATTTTCCAAATGTGGATGGTGACACATTGAAAGATGCAACACCATATGTTGTTTCATTACCATAATTTTCTACTTCAAATTCGATCCGGCTCACCTGTCCTATTTTGACATCAATTACATTTTCTTTCACTTTAAAGTTCCAGGGTAATTTATTCACATTGGTATCAAAACGAACACTTACTTTTTGGTCTAAGACCATTTTTGGAATTTCATTTGAAATTTGAGTAGTTCCTCCAAATCCAGTAACTCTGCAAAATAAGTCATATAAAGGGACTGCTGCAAAAGAAAGTCCTAACATTAAAAAAAAGATTCCTGCTAAAAGTATTGGGGTAAGTATTTTTTTTCTTATCATAGCTGTCTATCAAAAACTCCGACGTTATAAAGAGTGAAAAAAAATAAAAAAATCATAAAAACAACAATTCCAAGAGCTGTTAAAATATTTTTTTTTTTTGTCTTTTTATCAGGTGTTATCATAATATCTTATCTATCAAGAAAATTACAAATATCAAAAACAAATATAAAATTGAATACCCAAAAATTGATTTTGCTTTTTTTGCACTAAATTTATTCTTTTTGAATTTATAGAGCTCAAAACATAGTAAATTATAATAAAAGGTAAGCATCAGTGCTGGAACTAAAAATACCAAACTAACAAACCCTATTGCATAAGGCAGAATAATCACTGGAAGCATTAACAAAGAGTAAACAAAAATATTTATTTTAGTACTTTCAATGCCATTAGTTAAAGGTAACATTGGGATTTTTGCTTTTTTATAATCATCTGATTTATAAAGACTTAGTGCCCAGAAATGAGACGGAGTCCAAAAAAATATAATTAGAAAAAAAGTTATTGGCTCTAAAGAAAGTGAGTTAGTGGCAATAGTCCACCCAATTACTGGGGGTAAAGCACCTGCTGCTCCACCAATTACAATATTTTGTGAAGTTTTTCTCTTTAACCATATTGTGTAAACAAATACATAAAATAAAATTGTAAGAAGTAATAAAGCTGCTGAAATTCTATTAGCAAAATAATCAAGTGCTATTACAGAAAAAAAGGAAAGTGCTATTCCAAAAATTAAAGCTTGTTTTTTATTGACCTTGCCCATAGGAATTGGTCTTAGACAAGTTCTGGTCATTAAAGCATCAAGATCTGATTCATACCACATATTTAATGCCCCTGCCGCACCAGCGCCTATTGAGACTAATAATATTGCAATCATTGCATCTTTTGTTGAGATGCTAACTGGGGCCATCAACAAACCAACAGCACATGTAAAAATAACCAAAGACATTACTCTTGGTTTCATTAATTTGAATAATTCAGAAAAATTAAAAACATCTTCCTGACTTAAGTTTTTATTTTTTAATTTTGAATTAATCATTAATCTTTTATTTAAAATATAGAAAACTTATTAACTAGTAGATTTTTCTAGATTTTCTTCATCTTCAAATTTTGGTAATTCATCAAAAGTATGAAAATTAGGTGGAGATGATACAGTCCATTCTAAAGTTGTAGCACCCTCACCCCATGGATTTTTAGATGCAATTTTTTTCTTAGAAAAAGAATAAATCAAGTTAATAAAAAACACTAATAGTCCTGCGACAGCTATATATGAACCAATTGAAGAAACATAATTCCAGCCAGCAAATGCATCTGGGTAATCAGCGTATCTTCTGGGCATTCCTGCTAATCCTAAAAAATGCTGTGGAAAAAATATTAAATTAACACCTATAAAAGTTAACCAAAAATGTAACTGTCCTAGCCACTCTGAATATTCATAACCTGACATTTTGCTAAACCAATAATAAAAACCAGCAAAAATTGCAAAGACAGCACCAAGTGATAAAACATAGTGAAAGTGTGCAACGACATAATATGTGTCATGCATAGCAGTATCAACTCCAGCATTTGCAAGAACAACTCCTGTTACCCCACCAACCGTGAATAAAAATATAAACCCTAATGCCCATACCATTGGTGTTTTAAAAGAAATTGAACCACCCCACATAGTTGCGATCCATGAAAATATTTTAATTCCTGTTGGAACAGCAATAATCATTGTTGCAGCTAAAAAATAAGCTTTTGTATCCGTGTTAAGTCCTACCGTATACATGTGGTGCGCCCATACAACAAATCCTACAATACCAATTGAAACCATTGCATAAGCCATTCCTAAATATCCAAATACTGGTTTTTTCGAAAATGTAGATACAATGTGGCTGATCATTCCAAAGCCTGGTAAAATTAAGATATAAACTTCTGGGTGACCAAAAAACCAAAATAAATGTTGGAATAAAACTGGATCACCTCCGGTCTGTGCATCAAAGAATGCCGTACCAAAATTCCTATCTGTTAATAACATTGTTATTGCACCCGCTAATACTGGTAATGATAATAGTAATAAAAATGCTGTAACTAATATAGACCAAGCAAATAACGGCATCTTATGCAATGTCATGCCTGGTGTTCTCATATTTAAAATAGTTGTAATAAAGTTAACAGCCCCTAAAATTGACGAAGCTCCTGCTAAGTGTAAACTTAAAATAGCAAAATCCATTGCTGGACCTGGTTGTCCAGTTTTAGATGATAGTGGTGGATATATAGTCCAACCTCCGCCTACTCCTTGTTGTCCTGGAGGGCCATCCATAAACACTGAAAGAATTAATAAAATAAATGAAGTTGGTAATAACCAAAATGAAATATTATTCATCCTTGGAAAAGCCATATCAGGTGCACCAATCATAATGGGTACAAACCAATTACCAAAACCACCAATCATTGCTGGCATAACCATAAAAAAAATCATGATTAATCCATGGCCAGTTACTAGAACATTGTACAAGTGATAATTTCCACCTAAAATTCCATCACCCGGATGCATTAGTTCAATTCTCATCAACACTGAAAAAGCTGTTCCAACAACCCCTGCAACGATTGCAAAAATTAGATACATTGTTCCGATGTCTTTATGGTTAGTAGAATAGGCCCAACGTTTCCAGCCAGTTGGTGTATGGTGATCGTCGTGTGATGCTGTTTGTGTATACATTTTTATTTACTCGCTATTTTTTTATTTTCATTTTCTAAAATTGGTTCTTTTGCAAATCTTATTTTAGCATCAGATAACCACTCTGCGTATTCTTCATCTGATACAACTCTCACTGCTATTGGCATAAATGCATGTTGAATGCCGCATAGCTCTGAACATTGGCCATAGTAAGTTCCAACTTTTTCAGCTTTAAACCAAGTTTCATTTATTCTACCTGGTACAGCATCTCGTTTAACTCCAAATGATGGAAGCGCCCAAGCATGTAAAACATCGTTTGCTGTTATTAAAACTTTTACAACTTTATTTACTGGTACTACAACTTCATTATCCACCGCAAGTAATCGTGGTTGGTTTTCTTTTAGGTCTTCCTCTTTTATCATGTAAGATTCAAAAATTACGTTCTCATCTGGATATTCATATCCCCAGTACCACTGATACCCTACAGCTTTGATTGTTAAATCAGCTTTTGGAATTGTATCTTGCTTATATAAAATTTTAAAAGACGGAACCGCCATTACAATTAGAATTAAGCATGGAATTAAAGTCCATAATACCTCTACAGCAACATTGTGTGTTGTCTTAGAAGGGTTGGGATTTCTTGATGCTCTAAATCTCACAGATGCATAAATCATTAAAAATAACACGAAAACACTGATTGCAATAATGATTGGAAGCAAAAGATTGTTATGAAAATTAACAATATCTCTCATTCCTTCAGAGGCAGCATTTTGAAAGCCTAATTGCCACTCTTTAGGTTGGTTAGCAAGAGCGCTTGACGCAAATACTATACTTGAAATTATAAATAAAATTTTTTTCATTTGTAAACACTATATAGTCCGTCTTTAAAGAAATTACACTTTACTTTTCGCGACAAAATATCAATTAATAACATAATTGATGATAGATAATGCTGAAATTACAGCGGTTTCGGACCTCAATATATTTTCATTAATTTTAATTGGTTGAACTCCTTTATATTTAAGAATCTGCTCTCTTTCTTCCTCAGAAAAATCTCCTTCAGGACCAATAATTACACAAGTTGGATTAGAAGTTAATTGATTTAGATCAATTTTTTTATTTGTCGTATTCAGATCAGTGAATATTAAATCTGTTTTATTTTTTTTTAAAAATGAGTCTAGTGACTGGGGCTCTTTAATTGTGGGTATATTAATTCGATTGGATTGTTCTGTTGCCTCAATAATAACTTTTTCTAATCTCTCTTTATTAACTTTACGAACGATGGTTCTATCAAAAATTATTGGCAAAAATTTAGTTACACCTAACTCTGTGGCTTTTTGAATCATAAAATTAAAATAATTTGATTTAATGGGTGAAAAGGCTAACCATAGTTCTTTAAAACTTTGTTTTTGTCTTAATTGCTTTGTAACATTAAATTCAACGATGTTTTTCGATATATTTAAAATTTTTGCTTCCCACTCACCACTGCTGTTAAACAAAGAAAACACTTCACTCTTCTTTATTCTCATAACTTTACTAACGTAATGTGATTGCGATTTATCAAGTTTAGCCGTCAAATTTAGGGATAAACTTTCACTAAAAAATAATCTAATATTACTCATTTAGATAAGTTTAATTATGAAAAATATTAAAGCAATAATTTTTGATGCATATGGTACTCTTTTTGATGTCAATTCAGCGGCCGAAAAATGTAAAGATAAAATTGGTGATAAGTGGGAAGGTTTTGCTAATTATTGGAGAACTACCCAATTAGAATATACGTGGCTAAGAAGTTTAATGAATAGACATAAGGACTTTTGGCAAATTACAGAAGATAGTTTGGATAAATCAATGAGGGCATTTGAAATAGACTCTTCAATGAAAAATGAATTATTAAACCTCTATAAAATTCTTTCACCTTTTAAAGAAGTTCCTGAAGTTTTAATGGCTCTAAAAGAGAAAAATTATAAACTTGCCATTCTTTCAAATGGAACACCCTCTCTTCTAAATGAATTAGTTCAGAGTAATGGATTAAAAAATATATTTGATGATATATTCTCAATTGAAGAAGTTGGAATTTATAAACCTGACGTGAAAGTTTACGACATGCCAATTAAAAAATACAAAATACAAAAAGAACAAGTTGCATTTTTAAGTGCAAATACTTGGGATGTATCTGGTGGTGGAAATTATGGTTACAGTTCGATCTGGGTCAATAGAAATAATAATATTTTTGATTACCTTGACTACAGACCTAAAAATGAAATTAAAAACTTAAAGCAGTTGCTTGATATTATCTAATTTTATTTTCTTCAAAATTTTTATTTAATTTAACTGAAATAGTTCGAGTATTTCTTTTATTCCAATCTGAAAAGTATTAAAAAGAAGTCAATTAAATTGAAAGGGTAAACATGACTAAAGGACAAAAAGCTGGCAATAGTGCCATTGCTGTAGAAGTTGAAAAAGATAAATCTTATTATTGGTGTTCATGTGGAAAAAGTACAAAACAACCTTTTTGTGATGGATCACATAAAGGTACGGAGTTTACTCCATTTGTATACAAGGCAGATGAGACAAAAAAAATGTTTTTTTGCTCTTGTAAACAAACTAACAATCAGCCATTTTGTGATGGATCACATAACAAATAACAAAGGATAAAATGCAGAATTTAAATAATAAAGTTAATAGTTTTTTTTCTAATATAGACTCTCTAGCATCTCTAATTTTAAGATTTGGAATTGGTGTTGCTTTTATTATTCACGGTGCAAAAAAATTTCCTTTACCTCCCCAAGGGTTAATTGAGTATTTTGGTCTATCACCTATGTTAGCATCAACAGTTGCTTTATCTGAACTCTTGACTGGATTGGTATTAATTATAAGTGGTTTTATTAAGAATCCTTTTGGAAATATATTCACAAGACTATCAGGTCTCAACATAACTATATTAATGATAACTATACTCGTCTTTGCTCATAAAGACTGGTTCTTCACAACAAAATTATTTACTAGTGAACAAATATTTCTTCTCATTGGTGGAATTTATTTTTTAATTAAAGGTAATCGAACATAAGCATGAGGGCAGTAGAAGTTCAAAAAATAATAGAACCAGTTGCAACATCAGATGGAGCTGGTGTTAAGTTAAAAAGAAGCATTGGTGTTGAGCCAAACTACTTTGATCCTTTTTTGATGTTAGATGAGTTTGGATCTGAAAATAGTGAAGATTATATTGCTGGATTTCCACCCCACCCTCATAGAGGGATTGAAACAGTCACTTATATGCTTGCTGGAGATTTTGAGCATAAAGATAGCACCGGTGGTGAAGGTAGGATGACTGCAGGAGATGTCCAATGGATGAAAACGGGAAGTGGAATAATCCATTCTGAAATGCCTGCAATGAAAGAAGGTAAACTTCATGGTTTTCAATTATGGATCAACATGCCTGCTAAATTAAAGATGAGTAAGCCAGAATATATTTATATTGATGCAGATAAAATGAGTGTTCATAAAGATGAAGATAAAACCATCAAAGTAATCGCTGGTAAATTTGAAAATATTGAAGGCCCTGTTAAGGGTCATAACGTTGAACCCGTCTATTTAGATGTTGAATTAAATAAAGATAAAAAGTTTAATTTTAACTTACCATCTACTCATAATACTTTTATTTATTTAATTAATGGAGAAATTGAAATTGGTAAAAACAAACACGATATTGTTAAAGACAGTACATTAATATTATTATCAAAAGGTGAGTATTTATCTGTTAAAGCCAAATCTAATGCAAAGTTTTTAGTGATTTCAGGAAAACCTATTAATGAAGAAATTGCTAGAGGTGGACCCTTTGTAATGAATACTAAAGCTGAAATCTTGCAAGCAGTTCAAGATTATCATAATGATACGTTTGTAAAATAATGAAAGTAATTAAAATAGAAAAATTTGGTGGTCCTGAAGTCTTAGAGTTAAAAGATGTTGAGATTGGAAAACCGGGCCCTACAGAAGTTTTAATTAAAAACTTATCTATTGGGCTTAATTATATAGATGTTTATCACAGAACAGGTTTGTACCCTATTCCTCTACCAAGTGGTATCGGTTTAGAAGCTTGTGGGATAATTGAGGAAATTGGAACAGAAGTTAATTTATTTAAAGTTGGGGATAGAGTTAGTCATGCATCAATGCCTATTGGGGGCTACTCTGAAAAACAAATAATGCCTCAAGAAAAATTAGTAAATGTTCCAGACGGAGTGTCTGATGAAATTGCTTCTTGCATTGTATTAAAAGGCATGACCGCTGAATATTTATTGCATAGAAGTTATGTGGCAAAAAAAGGAGACAAAGTATTATTTCACGCTGCTGCGGGTGGTGTTGGGCAAATATTGTGCCAATGGGCCAATGCAATTGGTTGTACTGTAATTGGAACAGTAGGGTCAAAAGAAAAAGAAGCTATTGCAAAAAATAATGGTTGTCATCACGTAATTAATTATACAGATAATAATTTCGTTGAAGAGGTAGAAAAAATTGTAGGAAAAAATGGAATTGATGTTGTCTATGATGGTGTTGGTACTAAAACTTTTGAAGGTTCAATTGAATGTTTAAAAATCAGAGGAATGATGGTCGCGTTTGGAAATGCATCTGGTTATGTTCATACACTGGATATAAAAAAACATATCAATACCAAAGGACTTTTTTTTACAAGACCCTCTATAGCTCATTACACTGTGACTAGAAAAGAACTTGAGGACTCTGCAGCAAAAGTTTTTGATGCAATTTTATCTGGAAAAGTAAAAATTGAAATTTCAAAAAAATATTCTCTTAGTGAGGCGAGAAAAGCTCATGAAGAATTAGAGGCAAGACTACTAAAGGGTCCTGCAGTAATCATACCTTAATCTAGATCAACATCCATATCAGACATATGCAGTTTAAGTGCATTTGTTGATACATGAATTTCTCTTATAAAAAATACAATCGAAATAATCATAGACAAACAACATGATCCAAAAATTAATCGTGCAATAAAAATTTCATTTAAATACAAGCCTAAAACAGTCATCATATTGAATAAAAAACCAAACGCCGCAAACATAATTGTCCATCGCAATAATGTTATTCTACCACTTAAGTTTATAAATTGTTTTTTCCACTCTGGCGGAATATGGTTTTCATAAACATGTTCATCATGAAGCTCTCTGATAAGCTTACTAAGTGAATGAAATCTGTTACTATAGATGTTCATTAGCAAGGGAATTGCTGGAAACATAAGTGCTGTGACGGTGTAATCTATATTCATACGAATCAATTTGATTATGAAACTAGCCTTTGCTATTTACAAGTAAATTATTATGAATCAATTAAATCTTTTTATAGAATTGATAAGGTTAAAAAAGCCTATTGGTTTTATGCTTTTATTCTGGCCATGTGCATGGGGATTAACACTTGCTTATGATTTTAATGGAACTTTTGATAAATATATATTTTATTTAGTTTTATTTTTTTTAGGCTCTGTCTTGATGAGATCAGCCGGATGTATTATCAATGACATTTTTGATAGAGATATTGATAAAAAAGTGTCTAGAACAAAAGAAAGACCTATTGCGTCTGGGCAAATTTCTATAAAAACTGGATTATTCTATTCTGCATCTCTTTGCTTGTTGGCTTTGATGGTTTTACTTAACTTTAACAAACTTACAATAATCGTGGCATTAGGATCAATGCCCTTAGCTTTTTTATATCCACTAATAAAAAGATACACTTACTGGCCTCAATTATTTTTAGGATTTACATTTAACTATGGTTTAATTCTTGGCTGGATTTGTGTAAGAAATAACTTGGATATAACTGCTATTGTATTTTATCTAGGGGCCATATTTTGGACACTTGGATTCGACACAATCTATGGATTCCAAGATATGAAAGATGACGAAATAATAGGAATAAAATCGACCTCAATAAAATTTAAAAAAAATCCAAAAAATTTTTTATCACTATGTTACTTATTTTTTTTAGCAAGCT
>JAOIRP010000016.1 GCA_028221385.1 Candidatus Pelagibacter sp. | reverse complement strand
CATCCTTTTCCAAATATTTTAAATTTAACAATTCAATATATGGAGGATTAGATACAATCAGATCATATTTGCCTAAATTAAAATTGTCAATACTAGAATGAAAAAACTTTGCTCTATTACTTAGGTTAAGTAGCTTAGCATTGATTTTGCTAACATTTATACTTTTTTTTGAAATATCTATGCCAGTCCCATAATCTTTTTTTCTTTCTTTAAGCAAGGAAAGAATTATGCATCCAGAGCCTGTTCCAATGTCAAGAATTTGTAGTTGAGATTTATTTGAGTAAATTTTTAATATTTTTTCTATCAATAATTCAGTATCTGGCCTTGGGATCAATACATCTTTATCAACATAAAAAACATTTTTCCAAAATGCTTTTTCATTAATTAAATAGGCAACTGGTTCTCCCTTTTTTCTTCTTTCAATTAGATTTTTAAAAATATCTAGCTTTTCTGAGCTTATAACTTCCTCTGGATTAAGAATAAGATATTTTTTATCCTTTTTAATTAATCTTGATAACAATATCTCCACATCTAATTGAGGATTCCTTATTTCATTTTCTTTTAAAATATTTATTCCTTCACTTATGGCTTTGCTTATATTCATATTAATCTAGATTGCTTAATTTTTCTTCTTGTGCTTGCAATGTTAAAGTTTCTATCATCTCGTCAAATGCTTCTCCTTCTAAAAATTCTTCAAGCTTATGAAGTGTTAAATTAATTCTATGGTCTGTAACTCTTCCCTGAGGAAAGTTATAAGTTCTAATTCTTTCTGATCTGTCGCCAGTTCCAATTTTACTTTTTCTATCTTGAGATCTCTCTTGATCAATTCTAGATCTTTCCAAGTCGTATAATCTTGATCTTAATATTTTCATTCCTTTTGCTTTATTTTTATGTTGTGATTTTTCATCTTGTTGAGAGACTGATAATCCAGTTGGAATATGTGTAATTCTAACTGCACTATCTGTTGTGTTAACTGACTGCCCTCCTGGACCGCCAGCTCTGAAAACATCTATACGTAAATCAGAGTCATTTATTTTTAAATCAACTTCTTCTGCTTCAGGTAAAACTGCCACTGTTGCTGCTGAAGTATGTACTCTTCCTTGTGTTTCTGTATCAGGAACTCTTTGAACGCGATGAACACCACTTTCATACTTTAAAGTTGAATAAATATTTTTTCCTTTAATGGTTGCAATAACTTCTTTTAAGCCACCTGCTTCACTTTGAGACATGCTTATTAACTCTAAGTCCCATTTTTTTTTGTGACTTACTTTTTCATACATTTTAAAAAGATCTGAAGCAAACAAGCTTGCCTCTAATCCTCCTGTTCCTGCCCTAATTTCTATAATTGCATTTTTTTTATCAGCTTCATCTTTAGGTAACAAAAATAATTTTAATTTTTTTTCCCTTAATTCATTTTCAGATTTTAAACTTACTAATTCATTCTGAGCCATTGATTTAAAATCATCATCACTGCTTGAATCTTCTAGAATCTTTTCTAAATCCTGTTTTTCACTATCATAAGAAAAATATTTTTTTGCATCTTCTACTATCTCATTCAAATCTGAATATTCTTTTGATTTTTCAGCAAATAGTTTTTTATCTACTGCTCCTGAGGACAATTCTTTTTCCAATAATAAATGTTTAGAAATTAGATCTTCTATTGTTTTTTTAGGAATCATTTTTTTTATCTAGTTCAGCAGCTTTTTTTTCAACTTCACTTACTACTCTTGATATTATATCTTCTGATAAAACCTTTTCTGTTTGAATTCCAGATAAATAGAGCATATTATTACCTTTACCACCTCCTGTTATCCCTATATCTGTTAATGCAGCCTCTCCTGGGCCATTTACAACACACCCAATTATTGACAAAGTTAATGGAGTTTTTATATGTGAAAGCTTTTCTTCTAATTTTTTAACTGTATCGATTACTTGAAATGCCTGTCTAGCACATGATGGGCAAGATATAATCTTTACACCTCTATTTCTCAAATTGAGAGATTTTAAAATTTCATTTCCAATTTTTATCTCTTTTACTGGGTCATCTGATAATGATATTCTAATAGTATCTCCTATTCCATCCATTAAAAGTGAACCTAGTCCTATTGATGATTTAATGCTCCCTGAAATGAAGCTACCGGCTTCAGTTATACCTAAATGTAATGGATAATCTGTTACTTTTGATAGCTTTCTATATGCAGCTATCGAAAGAAAAACATCTGATGATTTAACGCTCAATTTAAAATTAAAAAAATCTTTGTCCTCTAAGATTTTTATATTCCTTTGTGCACTTTCAACTAAAGCCTCAGGGCATGGCTCTTTATATTTTTCTAAAATATCTTCCTCAAGGGATCCTGCGTTAACCCCAATTCTTATAGAACATCCATTGTTTTTTGCTGCTCTCAGTATTTCATGAACTTTTGATTTATCCCCAATATTACCTGGATTAATTCTTAAACAACTAGCTCCATTTTCAGCTGCCTCAATAGCTCTCTTATAATGAAAATGAATATCAGCCACAATAGGCACAGAAACTCTTTTTGTAATTTCTTTAAGAGCTATTGTGGACTCTTGATCAGGACATGAAACTCTTACTATATCAGCACCCTCTTGATGAATATCATTTATTTGTCTGACTGTTTTCTCAATATCAGATGTTAAAGTATTGGTCATTGATTGAACTGATATAGGATTATCTCCACCAATTTTAACATCACCTACACTTATTACTTTAGTTTTTCTTCGCTTAATATCTCTAAAAGGTCTTATGCTCATTTTCAATTATCCAATTTAAATTCTTTGTGTAATGCTATTAATGCTTTTTTAGTATTTTTTTTATCAATTAAAACTGAAATTTTAATCTCTGAAGTTGAGATAACTTGTATGTTAATTTTTTTATTTGCAAGTGTTTGAAACATTCTAAAAGTAACACCAGGTGTTGTAATCATTCCAACTCCAATTATTGAAATTTTTGAGACACCTTTTTCAAATAATAATTTTCTATAATTAATAGTTTTATTTTCTTGAATTATTTTTTTTGTTTTATTCAAAGCGTCCGTTTTAATCGTAAAAGTTAAATCTGTTTCTTTACCATTTGCAGAAATGTTTTGTACAACCATATCAACGTTTATTAAATTTTTAGATATTGGTTTAAAAATAGATGCAGCAACACCTGGTTTATCTTTTACACCAATGAGCGAAACCTTTGAGTCATTTTGGGTGGATGTGATTCCTGTAATAATTTTATTATTAGTTATATTGGATTTTTTAGTGATTAATGTTCCTGATTTTTTTATAAAAGAGGACTTAACTTCAATATCAATTCTATTTAATCTTGCATCTTGAATTGAAACTGGTTGCATCACCTTAGCGCCAAGGGAAGCCATTTCTAGCATTTCCTCATATGAAATTACTCTAATTTTTTTCGCTTTTTTTAATTTGTTTGGATCTGTAGTGAAGACACCTTCTACATCAGTATAAATTATACATCTTTCAGCTTTGAAAAATTTTGCAAGCATTATCGCAGTTGCATCAGATCCTCCTCTTCCAATAGTGGTAATTCTATTTTGACTATTAATCCCTTGAAACCCAGTAACAACTGGTATGCCACCTTCTTTCAAATACTTTATTATTTTATTTTTATTAATTAGATTAATTCTTGAATTCTTATGTGCGCCTACCGTAAGAAGTGGAACTTGCCAGGATAACCACGACCTAGATTTATAGCCTCTATGAATTAATCTTCCAGCTATCAAAGAGCAGGATACTTGTTCTCCTGAGGAAACTAAAACATCATGCTCAGAGTCAGAAAAATTATCACTTATTTCAAAAGATTTTTTTATTAACTCATTTGTCGCACCACTCATCGCTGATGAAACAACAATTACTTTATAATTTTTCTTTTTGTAGCCTACAATTATCTCGGCAATACTTTTAATCTTGTTGATTGTACCGACTGAAGTGCCTCCAAATTTTAATACTACAATTTTCATGATAAACTATTATCTTAAATTTAAAAAATATTGAATAAATACATGTTGAATATAAAGTCAACTCACTAATGAAAAATAACACAATTAATAAAAAAGAAATAGAAAAATTTTCTAAAATTGCCGAAGAATGGTGGAATCCTAATGGAAAATTTAAGCCCTTACATAACTTTAACCCTATAAGAGTTAAGTATATAAAAGAAAATATAACTAGGAAATTTGGTTTAAAACATTCAAGCAAACCATTAAAAAATATTCAAGTATTAGATATTGGATGTGGCGGTGGACTGCTTTGTGAGCCTATGTTTAGAATGGGAGCAGGAGTAGTTGGAATTGACGCTTCTAAAAAAAATATTGAGGTTGCTAAATTTCATGCAAAAAAAAATAAACTTAAAATAGAATATAAAGCAACATCACCTGAAAAATTTAAGACAAATAAAAAATTTGATGTAGTTTTGAATATGGAGATTGTAGAGCATGTAGAGGATATAAATTTTTTTATTCAAGAAAGTTCCAGGTTATTAAAAAAAAATGGCTTAATGTTTGTGGCGACGTTGAATAAAACATTAAAGTCTTATGCCTTTGCAATTTTGGGTGCTGAGTATATTTTAAAATGGTTGCCAATAGGAACTCATGATTGGGATAAATTTGTAAAACCAAATGAATTAATCAATATCACAAAAAAAAATAAATTATCTTTAGAGAAATTAGAGGGTATGCAATTCAATATATTAAATAATACTTGGAAAATTAGTGATGATACATCTGTAAATTATATAGCTATTTTTATGAAAACTTAAGTTCTGTAACTAGCGTTAATTTCTATATATTTTTTTGTTAAATCCATTGTGAATGCTGTAAATTCTTTTTTTCCTAAATTGATATCAACTATTATATCAATTTTTTTTTCTTCTTTCATATAAACTGTAGCATCATCTTCCACATAGGTTTTTAGTAATTGTCCTTTTTCAATTATTTTTATATGTCCCAATTTTATGTTAAGTTTATTAACATCAATATCTACATCTGTTTTACCTACTGCCATTACAATTCTTCCCCAATTAGGATCACAGCCTGCAATAGCTGTTTTAACTAATGGTGAATTTGCAATCGAGAAAGCGATTTTTTTTGCATCTTCTTGTGTTTTGCAATTTTTTACTTGGACTGTGACAAATTTTGAGGCACCTTCTCCATCTGAAGCTATTCTTTTTGATAAATTTAATAACACCGAATGTAATCCTTTATCAAATTCTTTTATTTTTTCATCATTAATATTTTTAACATTTGTATTTTTTACTTTTCCGGTAGAAAAAATTGAAACCATATCATTAGTGCTTGTATCACCATCACAACTTATTGCATTAAAAGTGGTTTCGATGTTTTTTTTGAGCAACTTACTTAATACTTCGTTTGAAAGCTCAGCATCTGTAAAAATATAACCTAACGTTGTTGCCATATTTGGAAAAATCATTCCTGAACCTTTTGCAATTCCATATATTTTGACTTTTGAATTTCCAATATTGCATTCTTCCATTGCAAGTTTAGGTTTTAGGTCAGTTGTTGTAATCCCAAGAGCTGCCTTAATCCAAATTGGTTTATTTTGAGTATATTTAATTTTGCTGACTAAATTTGTTAAATTTTCTTTTATTTTTTCAGTTGGAAATTTTTCTCCAATTGTACCAGTGCAACCAAAAAGAATTTCATTTGGTGAAATTTTTCTTGGATTATTGTCGTCTTCAGTTTGTTTTTTTGATAGTTGGGATGATGCCTCTTCAGCTATTTCCTTTAGGCCAAGATATCCTGGCATACCTGTGAACGCATTTGCATTCCTTGTATTTACAATTAAAGAGTATATTTTTTTGCTTTTTATATTCAGATTCCATTTAATATTTTCGGAAACTATTTTTGACTGTGTAAATACTGAGGCATAATTTGCGCCGTCTCTAAAATAAAACATGACCAGATCATCTCTTGTATGATCATATAAATTTGCGCTAACAGCTGACAAAGCCACGCCATCTATATGCTCTAAATCTTGAAAGTCATTCACTTTTAACTGCAACATGTCCATGTTTATTAATTTTTTAAAATCAAGAGCCATTATATTTAAATTTTTTATTTAATACCTATATTAAAAGTTGTAATCAATTAATATATCAAAAAAAATAAAATGATTAATCCCCTAAATTTGTTCTCAAAACTACTTAAATCTAGCAATGAGAAAGAGCTTGATAGGATATCTAAGGTAGTAAAAAAAGTTAATTCTTTTGAAGGGGAAGTTAAATCGCTTAATAATATTGATTTTCCAATTAGAACTAAAAATTTAAAAGAAAGACTTAGTAATGGTGAAAATTTCAACGAACTGTTACCTGAGGCTTTTGCGTTAGTCAGAGAAGCATCTAGCAGAGTGAGAAATGAAAGACATTACGATGTCCAAGTCATTGGGGGGGTTGCTCTACATGAAGGAAAAATAGCAGAAATGAGAACTGGCGAAGGTAAAACCTTAACGATTACTCTTGCAGCATATCTTAATGCTTTAAATGGTAATGGTGTACATGTCGTAACAGTAAATGATTACTTGGCTAAACGAGACTCAATTGAAATGGGAGAAATTTATAAATTTTTAGGTTTATCATGTGGTTATATTAATAATGAACAAGATGATTATGAGAGAAAGAAAAACTATTCTCGAGATATCACTTACGCAACCAATAGTGAATTAGGCTTTGACTATCTAAGAGATAACATGAAATTTTCTAAAGAAGAAATGGTTCAAAGAGGACATTTTTTTACAATCGTAGACGAAATTGACTCTTGTTTAATTGATGAGGCTAGAACTCCACTTATTATTTCAGGTGCAGCAGAAAACAAAACTGAAGAGTATAATGCAATTGATAAATTAGTAAGAACATTAAAACCTGAACACTATGAAATTGATGAAAAAGATAGAAATATACTATTAACAAATGAAGGCATAGATAATATAGAAAAAATATTTAATGACGCTGGCATTTTAAAAAATAATAATTTTTATGATCCACAAAACTTAAATTTGGTTCATCACGTGAATCAATCTTTAAGGGCAAATCAATTATTTGAAAGGTAGAAGATTTGGTGATGGACTTCATCAAGCTCTAGAAGCCAAAGAAAAGATAGATGTTCAAGCAGAAAACCAGACTCTTGCATCTATTACATATCAAAACTACTTTAAGTTATACAACAAAATCTCAGGTTGTACTGGGACAGCATCAACTGAAGCAGAAGAATTTTTTGAAATTTATAATCTTATTGTTGTGATAATTCCAACTAACAAAGAAATGGTAAGAAAAGATTGGAATGATAAAATTTTTAGAACTGAATTAGAAAAAAATGAAGCAATAACTAAAAAGATTTGTGAACTTCATAAGGCTGGTCAACCTATATTAGTATTCACTTCAAGCATTAATAAATCTGAAATTTATTCAAAATTTTTAAAGAAAGAAAATATAAATCATACTGTTCTGAATGCTAAGAATCACGAAAATGAAGCCGAAATCATAGCTAACGCTGGTAAGCTAAACTCAGTCATAATTACAACTAGTATATCTGGAAGAGGTGTCGATATCCAATTGGGTGGAAAAAAGGGAAGTGAGCCAAATGAGCAACTAACTTTGAATAAAAATAAAATTAAGTCACTAGGTGGTTTATTTGTAATAGGTACCGAGAGAATGGAGTCTAGAAGAGTAGATAATCAAGCCAGAGGAAGAGCAGGTCGGCAAGGTGATGAGGGGAGTTCTATTTTTTATGTAAGTCTGGAAGATGATTTAATGAGAATTTTTGGCTCTGAGTCCATGAATAATATTCTTCAAAAACTTGGTTTAAAAGATGGTGAAAGCATTGACCATCCCTGGATAAATAAAGCACTGGAAAGAGCACAACAAAAAGTTGAAGCTAGAAATTTTGACATAAGAAAAACTCTATTAAAGTTTGATAATGTATTAAATGACCAGAGACATGTCATTTTTTCTCAAAGAGAAAAAATCTTAAATAACCAAGATATATTTGATTATTCAAATGAATTTTTATCAGAAATATTAGAAGATTTAATAAAATTAAAGAATGAGGGTTTATCTAAAAGTAAGAATAGTGAGTTTTACAATCAATTAAAAATTTTGCTCGGAAAAAGTGTTAATGATGAAGAATTTGAAAATTTAGTAAATTCAAAAGAAGATGATGTTAAAGAAAAAATTAACTCAATATTTTTGTCTTCAAGAAATAAGAGAATTAAACTTTTAGATATTGATAAAGCTAAAGAAATTGAAAAAAGAATATTCCTCCAATGTATTGATCTAAATTGGAAATCTCATATTCAATATCTAGAACAACTAAGACAAGTCATTGGTTTAAGATCTTATGGACAAAGAGACCCTCTGGTAGAATACAAAAAAGAAGCTTTTAATCTTTTTGAAAATTTATTAAATAAATTGAAAATTGATTTAGTAACAATTTTAATAAATTTAAAAGTAGTACAAGAAAATAATAGTGAAGATAATAATTTTAAAAAAAATACAATCAAGGCCTCAGATAATCCTAAATGCCTAATTCTTTTAAAAAAAGGAAAAAAAATTTCACGTAATGAAAAATGTGAAGCTACTGGTAAAAAGTTTAAACAATGTTGTGGTGCTCTATAAATAAAATATTAGGCATGCAATCAAAATTACCACTAAAAATATAACACCAATATTTATTTTTGATCTAAAAAAGTTTTCAATCAAAATGTTAATTTTGTTTTTTTTCATACTTAGTAAGCTCAAATCATCTAGTTGACTTACAAAACCTTTATTTCTTCCGATTGTTAAAAATTTATTTTTTCTATGATTTAAAACTTGTTCACCTGTCATATTAAGAAATTCATTGAGATTATTTTCAATTGAACTTCTGACATTTTCTAAGATTAAATCTCTATCTCTATGAGCGCCTCCAACTGGTTCAGGAATTATTTCATCTATCACTTTTAAATTTAAAAGATCCTTAGATGATAGTTTCATGGCTTCTGCAGCTTCTAATGTTTTTTTTGGATCTCTCCACAAAATTGTGGCACATCCCTCAGGTGAAATTACGGAATAAATTGAATTTTCTAACATAATAACTTTATTGGATGAGGCTAATGCTATTGCTCCACCTGATCCTCCTTCCCCAATGATTATTGAAAATGTTGGTACAACAAGCTCCATGCAACATTCAATTGATTTTGCAATTGCCTCAGCTTGCCCTCTTTCTTCAGCTCCAACACCTGGATAAGCTCCTGGTGTATCTATAAAAGATATAATCGGAATATTAAATTTATTTGCTAGCCTCATTAATCTAATTGTCTTTCTATATCCCTCAGGTCTCATCATTCCAAAATTTCTATCAATTCTTGTTTCAAGGCTGTCTCCTTTTTCTTGGCCGATAACTAAAACAGAATTTTCATTAAATTTTGCAAAACCTGCTAAAACAGATTTATCCTCACCATAAAATCTATCCCCTGAAAGAGGAATAAAGTCTTGAAATAAATTATCTATGAAAAACTTAGCTTTAGGTCTGTCCTCATGTCTTGCAACTAAAGTTGTTTGCCATGGATCAAGATTAGAATAAATATCTTTTAATTTTTTATCTATTTCTTGCTGGGTATCAGAAATCTTTTTTGTATCAACCTCAGAAAGTCCATCTTCATTGTATGGGTCTTTTAGTTTATCAATTTCTGACTCTAAATTTTTAATGTCTGTTTCAAAATTTAAATAATTTTTCATTTATATTTTTATTATTAATTAATTATCAAAAAAGGCAATAAAATGATTTAAATGTATAAAATTGAAAGTTAAATAATCATTCATTTATTAATTATTTGACTTAGTTAAGTTTACGTTTTAATCTATTGCCATCGGGAGAGACTATTATTTAGCGCCGAAGGAGCAACAGCCCCGGAAACTCTCAGGCAAAAGGACCGATTGTGCATAACACTCTGGAAAGAGATTTTATCTCGCCGACGGAGCAAAACTCTCAGGCAAAAATACAGATGGGGTCAAAAGAGTGCTATGAAAAAAAAATACATTAAGATCAATAATCTTTCAGTATCAAGTGATCTTTTAAATTTTATTAATAATGAGCTTCTTAAAGATACAGCAATATCTCCAGAAAATTTTTGGAAGGGTTTCGATAAAATTGTTCATGAATTATCTCCAATAAATAAAGAATTAATTAAAACTAGAGATGAATTACAAAAAAAAATAGATGCCTGGCATATTAAAAATAAAGGTAATGAAATTAATATAGAAGAGTACAAGAAATTTTTAAAAGAAATTGGTTATTTAAAAGAAATAGGCCCTGATTTTAAAATTAAAACTAAAAACATCGATGAAGAAATATCTAGTATTGCAGGGCCACAATTAGTGGTTCCAATAATGAACGAAAGATATGCGCTTAATGCAGCAAATGCTAGATGGATGAGTTTGTATGATAGTTTATATGGAACTGATGTAATTGAACAATCTGAAGATAGTGTATCTGAAAGATATGATCCACAACGTGGTCAAGATGTTATAAAATATGTAAGAGAGTTCTTAGATAAACATATACCAATTGAGAATACTAGCTGGAAAAATATATCAGGCTTAAATATTAAAGACGGAAATCTTATAATTAAAAAAGATGATAATGATTATAAATTAAAAAATACAGAAAAATTTATTGGTCATAGGGGAGATATTACAAAGCCATCTGGAATAATATTAAAAAATAACAACTTACATTTAGAAATAATAATTAATCCAAGAGCATTTAGTGCGGCTCATGATATCGCAGGTATAAGTGATGTTATCGTTGAAGCTGCTGTCACAACTATATGTGATAATGAAGATAGTGTTGCTGCTGTAGATGCGGAAGACAAAGTTATTTGCTATCGAAATTGGTTAGGGTTAATGAAAGGTGATTTGAAAACAACTTTTGTTAAAAATGGAAAAAAATTAGAACGTAAATTAAATCCTGACAGAAGTTATATATCTAAAGATGGTCAAGGGTTAAAACTACATGGAAGAAGCTTGTTGCTAGTAAGAAATGTTGGTCATCTTATGACAAACCCTGCAATTACTTTAAAAGATGGTTCAGAAATACCAGAGGGGATTATGGATGCCTTTATAACTACGGCAGCATGTTTGCATGATTTAAAAAAAAGAAGTAACTCAAGAACAGGTTCTATTTATATTGTAAAACCAAAAATGCATGGTCCAGATGAAACTTCATTTACAAATTTAATTTTTACCAAGGTTGAGGAGCTTTTAGGGTTGGAAAAATATACATGTAAAATTGGCATAATGGATGAAGAAAGACGAACTTCTTCAAACTTAAAAGAATGTATTAGAACTCTAGAAAATAGAGTATTTTTTATCAATACTGGTTTTCTTGATAGAACTGGTGATGAAATGCATACATCTATGGAAGCTGGTCCTATGATTAAAAAAGGTGATATGAAAACCTCTAAATGGATTGGTGCTTATGAAAATAACAATGTTGATATTGGTCTTGAATGTGGTTTCTCTGGTAAAGCACAAATTGGAAAAGGCATGTGGGCTATGCCAGATAAAATGGCTGACATGATGCAGCAAAAAACTGGACATCTAGAAGCTGGTGCAAATTGCGCTTGGGTTCCTTCACCTACTGCAGCAGCACTTCATGCTCTTCATTATCATGAGATAAATATTTTTGAAAAACAAAAAGAAATACAAAAGAGAAAAAATGCAAAATTAGATGATCTTTTAACTATACCTGTTGCTGATAGGCCAAATTGGTCTATTGAAGAAATCAACTCAGAAATTTCCAATTCTGCACAAACACTTTTAGGTTATGTTGTTAGATGGGTTGATCAAGGTGTGGGTTGTTCTAAGGTACCAGATATTAATAATATTGGATTAATGGAGGATAGAGCTACTTTAAGAATTTCATCACAACACATTGCAAATTGGATTCATCACGGCATTTGTACAAGCAAACAAGTTTTAGAAATAATGAAAAAAATGGCTAAGATTGTCGATGGACAAAATATGAATGACAAATCGTATCAAAAAATGTCTCCTAACTTTGATAAGTCTGTTGCTTTTAAAGCTGCTTGTGATTTAGTATTTCACGGCCGAACACAACCCTCTGGTTATACAGAGCCACTATTACATTTAAATAGATTAATTAAAAAAAATTAATCTGAGCTACTCTTTATTCCAGTTCTATTTTTAAATGCTGAATATAATGTTCCATCATCAAGACTTTCTATTTCTCCACCAACAGGCAAGCCTTGGGCTAATTTTGTAATTTTTGCTTTAGTTTTTTTAAGACTATCTTGAATATAGTAAGCTGTAGTTTGGCCTTCAACTGTTGCACTAGTGGCAATTATAACTTCTTCAATCTTATCTTTTACAACTCTTTCAACTAAAGAATTAATTAAAAGATCCTCTTTTCTTTGTCCTGGTGACGATATTGTTCCTCCCAATATGTGAAAATAACCTTTAAAAATATTTGAATTTTCAATTGACCACTGATCTGCCAAATCCTCTACTACACAAATTTTATTATATTTATCATTAACATTTTCACAATTATTACATCCTGAAGAGTTTGATTTCAACGTGCCACATGATTGACACCTAACTACATTTTTGTAAACTTGAGCCAATGTATTTGCCATAGGTTTAACTAGCTCATTTTTATTATTAATTAACTTTAATACAATTCTTTTCGCAGATTTTGGTCCAAGGCCTGGCAGTTTTGCTATAAGTTTAATTAAATCTTCTATTTCATCTATATTTTGCATTTTTTATAATGGCCATTTAAAACCAGGGATGCCCATTCCACTTGTGGATTTTGCTATTTCTTCAGATGTTTTTGTTTTTAATTCAGCTCTCGCATTATTATGAGCTGCTAAAATAAGGTCCTCTACAATTACTTTATCTTCTTTCATAATTTCATCTGATAGGGATACCTGGACCATTTCATTTTCACCATTGAGTATAACTTTTACTGAATTAGATCCCGCCTTACCCTCTGCTGTAATATTTTTTATTTTTTGTTGGCTTTCTTTCATTTTAGATTCAAGCTCTTTGGCTTTGTCTAATATTTTTGTTAAATCAGTCATCTAATTCTTCCTTTTCAATATTTTTAACATCAATTAATTCTGCATCAGTAAATTTTGATAGTACATCTTTATAAATTGAAGTGTCTTTGAGTTCTTTAATCAAATCATTTTTCAAATTTATTTCTTTTTCTTTTTTTGATGGTTGCCCCTTAATTTTACTAAGAGTGATTATCCACCTTAAATTAGTCCAATCGTAGAGTTTTGATGACAAATTTTTTATAAAATCTTTATCGAGATTTTCATTAAAGGAGATTTCGATTCTTTGTTTTTCAAAACTTACTAGGTTGACATTTTTTTCCAGTTCATACTTAAGTTTCATCTCTTTTTTTAAG
>JAOIRP010000015.1 GCA_028221385.1 Candidatus Pelagibacter sp. | reverse complement strand
ATTTTTAACAAAAGAAGAGATAAACAATAATAAATACAGAGCTATAGCAGATTTTATTTCAGGCATGACGGACAGGTTTGCAATTAAATTACATAAAAATATACAATGAACATTTATGATATATATCTAGATAAGATTAAAGATATTATTAAAAGAATTAATAAAGATGGCTTGATAGAATTGCCAGAAAATTTGAATAGAATTAATGTAGATATACCACCCCCAAATTTTAATTGTGATATTTCAACAAATGTATCAATGGTGCTATCAAAGATTAACAAAAAATCACCATTGGAGATAGCAGAACAATTAATCAAAATTATCAAACATGACGATACTGAAATAGAAAATATTTCTGTAGTAAAACCTGGTTTTATTAATATTAAGTTTAAAAATATTTTTTGGAATAATTTTGTTGAGAAAATTATAACTGATCATAAAAATTTTGGTGTCAATAACAATGAAAAAAAACAGAAATACTTAATCGAATTTGTATCAGCTAACCCAACAGGACCATTGCATGTTGGTCATTGTAGGGGCGCTATATTAGGTGATGTTATTTCAAATATTCTTATTTTCAATAAACATGATGTATCTAAAGAATATTACGTAAATGATTATGGAAACCAAATTATAAATTTTACGAAATCAGTTTTTTTTAGAATTAAAGAAATATTAAATAAGGAAAAATTTCCTATAGAAAATAAAGATTTATATCCTGGTGATTATTTGATCGATATTGCTAAAAATATCATAAATGATAATAAAAAATTAAGATTTACTAATTTTGATGATATTGCAAACGAACTTACAAAACTATCAGTAGCAGAGTCTTTAAAACTCATCAAAAAAAATTTACAAAACCTGGGCATTGTTCATAACAATTTTTCAAGTGAGACAGAATTAGTCAACAATAATGAAGTAGAAAAAACTATTGAAAAATTAAAGAATAAAAATTTAGTTTATGAAGGAAAAATTAAAGCTCCCAAGGGAGAAGACGATAAAAATTGGATTGAAAGAAAACAATTATTATTTAAATCTACGGAATTCGGTGATGATAAAGATAGAGCTTTGCAAAAATCTGACAAATCCTGGACTTATTTTGCCAGTGACGTTGCTTATCATAATAATAAATTAAATAGAAATTTTGATACTCTTATAAATATTCTTGGTGCAGATCACGCTGGTTATATCAAAAGAATAACTTCTGTTGTTGAAGCAATGTCTGGCTCTAAAGATAAATTAATATGCAAAGTCAGTCAGCTTGTTAAATTAATAAAAGACGGCAAACCATTTAAAATGTCAAAAAGAAAAGGTGATTATATCACTGTTGAGGATTTAATTTCTGAAGTTGGAAAAGATGCTACACGATTTATAATGTTAAACAGAAGTAGTGATGTAGAGTTAGATTTTGATTTTACAAAAGTTAAAGAACAATCAAAAGACAATCCACTTTATTACGTTCAGTATTGCTATGCTAGAATATCCTCTGTTTTTAGACATGTAAATTTGGATATTAAAAATGATTTGAATATTACCAAATATAATTTTAATTACTCAGATGCAGAAATTGAGATTTTAAAAAAGATTTCTGAATGGCCAAAATGTATAGAAGCTTCTAGTTTAAGACTAGAACCCCATAGAATACCCATCTATCTTTACGAGCTCTCATCTAAATTTCACTCATATTGGAACATGGGAAAAGATGATGAATCTAAAAGATTTATCAATATTAATAAAAAAATATCAGAAGATAAATTGGTTTTTTTAAAAATTATTTCTAATACTATTAAATCT
Organism: Candidatus Pelagibacter sp.; assembly: GCA_028221385.1. Next base: position 12,847 of record JAOIRP010000015.1, on the reverse strand, counting down.
GGAATGAATATAGTGGGGGTTAATACCCCTGAAAAAATGTAATGATAAAAGAATTAAAAAATTTATTTTATATTTTATTTGTTTTCTTAATTTTGTTTTTTACTTTAAAATATTATTTTTCAGATAATTATAAAAAAAAATCATTTAGAGCAATACAACTTATTGATAAAAAAATTGATGTTTTTTCAAGCAAGTTAATACTTTTGAATAATGACACAACGGATATTGTTGAATATGTTGAAAAAAAAAATGATGATAAAAAAAATTATAATTTTTGGAAGCTAATTAACAATAATGAATAATCGACGCTCATTCATCATTGGGATAAGCTCTACAACTCTGTCTAAAAAAGAAAAGTTTTTTATTAAGAAATACAAGCCATGGGGCATCATATTATTTACAAGAAATATTAAAAATATAACGCAAACCAAAAAACTCACTGATGAAATTAGAAAAATTTTTAGAGATAAAAGATACCCTATTTTAATAGATCAAGAAGGTGGACGAGTTAACAGATTAAGGAAGTTTTTTAATTCAGACAACTTAACTAGTGAATTTTTTGGTAAATTGTATATTAAAGATAAAAAAAAATTTAATTTATTTTATTCTATATTTACAAATAAAAATGCATTAATGCTCAAAATTCTAGGCATTAATATTAATACAGTTCCTGTGCTTGATTTAAGGGTTAAAGGAGCTAGCAAAATAATAAATGACCGTTCTTTTTCTAATAATGTAAAATTAGTTTCTAAAATAGGAGATATTTGTATCGATAACTACCATAAAGATAAAATTGCAACTGTTATTAAACATATTCCTGGTCATGGTCATGCTAAAGTAGATAGTCATAAATTAACACCGACTATCAATATAAAATATAAACAACTAATCACTAAAGATTTTGCAACTTTTAAAAATAAAAAAAGCTTACTAGCTATGACAGCACATATTATTTATAAAGATATTGATCCAAATAACTCCGCAACTCACTCAAAAAAAATTATTAGCTTAATTAGGAAAAATATTAAGTTTAAAAATCTTATAATGACTGACGATATTTCAATGAAAAGTTTAAAACACACAATTAAAGAAAATACCAAAAAATCTTTTAAAGCTGGTTGTAATTTGGTTTTACATTGTAATGGTAAGTATAATGAAATGCTTGATGTTGCCAAAAATTCACCTAAATTATCGAATTTTATAATTAAAAAAACCTCACAATTATATAAGATTTTAAGCTAGTATTTGGAATGAATAAATTTGATTCTGATATTTTTAATGTCGATCTGAATAATTATCAAGGACCCTTAGATGTATTATTAGATTTAGCTAAATCACAAAAAGTAGATCTTGAAAATATTTCAATTACAAAATTAGCTGACCAATTCCATGCATATATAACAACTGAAAAAAATCTTAATCTTGACGTTGCATCAGAATATTTATTAATGGCCACATGGTTAACATATCTGAAGTCAAAACTTTTACTGCCAAGTGATCCAGAAGAAGAATTTAAAGTGCTTGAAGTAGCTGAAAAATTGAAGCTTCAATTAAAGAAACTTGAGTTAATAAGATTGTTGTCTGATCAAATGTTAAAAAGAAAACGATTGGGTAGAGATGTTTATATGAGAGGCATTAAAGGAAACATTAAATCAATTTATAGCACCGAATATAATTTAAACCTATTTGATATATTAAAAGCTTATTCCTCAATAGTAATGAACAAAGATTTTCATCGAATGAATATTCCCAAACTACCTGTGTTCACAACTGAAGACGGTATTAAAAGAATAAAAGAATTTTTTGGTAAACTAATAGATTGGAAAAAACTTGATGATTTAATACCAATGAATTTCAAAAATAGTCCACAAAATAAAAAAACTGGTAAAGCTGGTATTTTTGCTGGTTCTCTTGAATTAGCTAAGGAAGGTAATTTAACAATCAAACAAGATAAATTATTTGATGAAGTTTATATAAAAGAAATAAAATGACTAAATTAACAAAAAAAATTAAAAAAAAAGATAATATAGTAAATTTTCCAGTTAAGCTTACTTCTGTGGAAAGAGAAGTTGAAGCTATAATTTTTGCTGCTGCAGAACCTTTGGAAATTGATACTATTGAAAGTAAAATTTCAAAAAAAGTTAATGTATTAAAGATTTTAAAAAAACTTGAGAACGAATATTCCACAAGAGGAATTAATCTTGTATGTATTTCAAATCAATGGTCTTTTAGAACTTCTCAAAATCTTTCAAATCTTATGTCTCAAGAGAAAACGGTTGAAAAAAAACTATCAAGGGCAGCCATAGAAACTCTGGCGATTATTGTTTACCATCAACCAGTTACCAGAGCTGAGATCGAGGAAATTAGAGGGGTGGCTTTTGGCACTAATACTCTTGAAATTTTAATGGAGTTAAATTGGGTAAAACCTAAGGGAAGAAAAGATGTGCCTGGTAAACCAATTCAGTATGGAACAACAGATAACTTTCTTAGTCATTTTAATTTACAAAAATTATCAGATTTACCAACAGTAGATGAGTTAGGTTCTGCGGGTTTAATAGATAGCTCAAATATAGATAATGCTATATTTGGAACTGGAAAATTCTATAAAGAAAAACAAGATGAAAAAAAAGAAAATATCTATGAAAACATTGATGAAATGTTAAGTGGCACATTAAATGCAGAGGAAGATAAGTAAAAAGTTTCTTTAAAAAGAAAAAAAAAAGATGTATAAAAACTAATGAGTATAGGTATTTGGCAAATAGCAATTGTTGCAATTCTTGTTGTCCTTTTGTTTGGACGGGGAAAAATTTCTAGTTTAATGGGTGATGTGGCCAAAGGTATAAAGAGCTTTAAAAAAGGTATGGCAACGGACGTCACCGATGAAGCCGAACCGAAGAATATTTCTGAAAATAATCAAGATTCGTCTGAAAATAATCAAGAATTTAAAGATAAAGAATAAATTAAATGCCCACTATTGGCTGGTTTGAGATTTTAATAGTTGTTGCTGTGTCTATTGTTGTTATAGGACCAAAAGACTTCCCACTCATGTTAAAAAAAGTTGGATCTTGGATAGGATCTACTAAAAGATATATAAGTGGCATTCAAAATGAAATTTCCGAAATAAATTACGTTGATGAAGAGGATGAAAGTTTAAAAGATAAAAAAAATGACAAAACCTGAAAATGAAGGTGGTTTTGTAAGTCACCTTACAGAACTGAGAAAAAGATTAATAAATTCATTTATTTTTTTATTTATAATATTCATCATTTGTTATTTTTTTTCAGAATACATTTATGGTTTTCTTGTAGAGCCTTTTTCAAAAGCAGTAAAAGAAAGTGGACTTGAAAGAAGGTTAATATTTACAGCGCTACAAGAAACTTTTTTAACATATTTAAAAGTTTCGTTTTTTACAGCATTTTTTATAACATGCCCTTATATTTTGATGCAAATATGGAAATTTATAGCTCCTGGTCTTTATAAGCATGAAAAAATAGCAATAATTCCATATTTAGCTTTAACACCTATATTATTTTTTTTGGGAGGTATGCTTGTTTATTATTTGGTAATGCCTTTAGCAATTAAGTTTTTTCTTTCATTTGAAAGTGCAGGATTAACAACTGGAATGCCCATTCAACTTGAAGCTAAAGTAAATGAATATCTTTCGCTTGTGATGAAACTTATATTTGCTTTTGGTGTAAGTTTTCAATTACCAGTAGTCTTAAGTCTTTTAGCTAGAGTGGGAGTGGTTGATTCAAAGTTTTTAAGAAAAAGAAGAAAGTATGTTGTTGTAATGATTTTTGCTGCTGCTGCACTGCTAACACCACCAGATCCAGTTACGCAAATAGGTTTAGCTATACCTTTATTGATTTTATATGAATTATCTATATTTTCTGTAAATATCATTGAGAAAAAAAATATAAATAAAGATGCATAATATAAAAGAAATAAGAAATAATGTTAAAGGTTTTAAGGAGTCCTTACAAAAAAGATATTCAGACTTAAATGTAGATGTTATTTTAGAATTAGACGAAAAAAATAGAAAATTTATACATGATAAAGAAAACCTTGAAAAAGAAAAAAAAGAAATTTCTAAATCTAAAGATAAAACTTTATTTGAAAAATCTAAGATTATCTCAATAGAAATAGAAAAAATTAGTAAATTACAATCTGATATAAAAAATAAACTTGATAATATTTTATCTTCTATACCAAATATACCTCTCAATGATGTTCCTTTTGGAAAAGATGAAAGTTCCAATAAAGAAATTTTACAATCAGGAGAAATTCCAAAATTTTCTTTTAAACCTAAGTCACATTACGAATTAGGTGAAAAATTAAATATGTTGGATTTTGATCTCGCAACAAAAACTACTGGATCAAGGTTTGTTTTTGTAAAAGATAAATTAGCATTATTAGAAAGAGCTTTATCCAATTTTATGCTTGATACACATACCATGAAAAATGATTATAAAGAAATATCCCCACCATTAATTGCAACGGACAATACAATGTTTGGTACGGGGCAACTACCAAAGTTTGAAAATGATCAGTTTGAAATTAAATTAGAAGAATCTACAGATAGAAAGTTTTTAATTCCAACTGCTGAAGTTATATTAACTAATATAGTTAAAAATAAGATCATTGAAAAAAAAGAACTACCTATGCGTATGGTTGCATCAACTCCATGTTTTAGAAAAGAAGCTGGAAGTTATGGTAAGGACACAAAGGGCATGATTAGGCAACATCAATTCTACAAAGTTGAAATGGTTAGTATAGTTGAAAATGATAATTGTGTTTCTGAATTAGAAAGAATGACAAATTGCGCAACTGAAATTTTAGATTTACTAAACCTACCTTATAGGAAGATAATGTTGTGTACTGGTGACATGGGTTTCAGCGCTGAAATGACATATGATATTGAAGTTTGGCTTCCATCAGAAAACAAGTATAGAGAAATCTCTAGCTGTTCTTCTTGTGGCTCATTTCAGGCCAGAAGAATGAAAGCCAGATATAAAAATGAAAACAACGAAACGGTATTTGTTGGAACTTTAAACGGCAGTGGTTTAGCTGTTGGAAGAACTCTAGTTGCTATACTTGAAAATTATCAACAAGAGGATGGATCGATAATTGTGCCTAAAATTTTAAGACCATACATGAATAATATGGAAAAAATTGATAAGATTTAAAGTTGTTTTAGTAAAATAGATAGTATAAGTATTCTCGTAAAAACAAGGAGAAACATGCAAAATTCAGGAATCGGCCAATTCATACCTTTAATTTTAATATTTGTTATTTTTTATTTCTTTTTAATTAGACCTCAGCAAAAAAAAGTCAAAGAACATAAATTTATGGTTGAAAACCTTAAAAGAGGAGACAAGGTTATCACTTCAGCTGGAATTATTGGTACAATTGAAAGAATTATCGATAACGAAAAAGCAGAAGTCTTAATTGCCGAAAATGTTAAAGTTGAAGTCATTAAAGCTACAGGAATTCAGGCTTTGATGAATACACCGGAAGAAAAAAAGTAACATTTTAAAAAAGTGTTATACTTTTCAAAATTTAAAATAGTAACAGTTTTTTTAATATCTGTTTTTTTTATCATATTTGCTTCATCAAATTTCTTAAATACTGATAATGGTCTTTTAAGTAAAAAAATTAATTTAGGTTTAGATCTTCAAGGTGGTTCATATCTTTTACTTGAAATTGACAATGAACCAGTTGAGATTAAAAAATTACAAAATGCAACAACAAGTATTAGAAATTTTCTCAAAGATAAAAATATTAATTTTACAGATTTAAAATTATTGGAAAAATCTATATCATTTAATATTGAATCTAAAAATGTAAGCAGTGTAGAAGAATTTTTTTTAGATAAAAATAGCGAAATTAACCCATATTTTAATCAATACAAGTCTCATAAATTTGACCTTATTGTTAATGAAAACAATTTTTTATTAAAGTTTTCAAAATACGGATTAATTGAAATTAAAAACTCTTCGCAAGACCAAGCAATAGAAATTGTAAGAAGACGTGTTGATGAAGTTGGCACAAATGAGCCTAATATTTTAAAAAGAGGAAGTGATCGTATTTTAGTTGAATTACCTGGACTTGACGACCCAATGCGAATTAAATCATTGTTAGGTAAAACAGCCAACCTTAGTTTTAGATTGGTAACAGAAAATTCTAATGATAATTTTGGAGTTGAAAAACTATATTTTGAAAATGAAAATAGAGAAGCATTAGTTAGCAAAAGAATAATTTTAAGTGGTGAAAATTTATTAGATGCTCAACCTAATATGAACAATCAAACAAATCAAACTGTGGTAACTTTTACTTTAGACAGAGTTGGTGCCAAAAGATTTGGAAAAGTAACTAGAACCGGGATAGGTAAAAGATTGGCAATAGTTTTGGATAGAAAAATTATTAGTGCACCAGTAATTCAGGATGCTATAGTTAGTGGCAATGGACAAATTACTGGAAACTTTACATTTCAATCAGCTACAGACTTAGCTTTGCTGTTAAGATCTGGAGCATTACCGGCTCCACTAAAGATAATAGAAGAAAGAACTGTTGGACCAGACCTTGGTCAAGATTCTATTAATGCTGGTGTCATTGCACTAATAATCGGGTTTGTATTGGTTATCTTATTTATGTTTTATAAATATAAAGTGTTTGGTTTGATTGCAAATATAACTTTAATTTTAAATCTATTTTTTTTAGTTGCTATTCTAACAATTTTTGAAGCAACATTAACACTTCCTGGAATAGCAGGTATAATACTTACTGTTGGCATGGCTGTCGATGCAAACGTACTAATTTTTGAAAGAATTAAAGAAGAACTTTTAAAAGAAAAAAATAACATAATAGCTTTTGATACAGGTTATGTTAAATCTAAAACTGCAATTATCGATGCTAATATTACGACGTTAATTTCTGCGATTATATTATTTTTTATGGGCTCTGGTCCTATTAAAGGTTTTTCAATTACACTAGCTGTAGGTATATTAACTACGTTGTTTTCAGTTTATTTTATATCAAGGTTACTAACTGCTTTATATGTGGTTAGAAATAAAGAAAAGGAAAATTTAATATAGAGATGATTAATTTTAATAAATTTTATAAACTTTTTAACATAATTTCATTCATTTTAATGTCAGGTTCAATTCTTCTTTTACTAGTAAAAGGCCTTAATTTTGGTGTCGATTTTAAAGGAGGAACTTTAATAGAATTACGAACTACTAATAATGAAATTAATGTTACTACACTAAGAAAATCTTTTAATAAAATGAATTTGGGTGATGTAAATGTAAAAAAATTTGGTAAAGACAACGATTATTTAATTAAGTTTGAAAAAAAAGATATCGAACCCAATACAATTGAAAAAATTAAAATTGACTTAACAAATCTAATTGGAAATACGTTCAATTTTAGACGGGTTGAAAATGTTGGGCCTAAAGTAAGTTCTGAACTTTTAAAATCTGGCATGATTGCAATATTGGTTTCATTAGCTGCAATGCTTTTTTATATATGGATTAGATTTGAATGGCAATTTAGTCTCGGTGCCATTTTAGCATTATTTCATGATATAATTATAACACTTGGTTTTTTTTCACTTTTTAGCCTAGAAATAAACTTATCAATAGTAGCAGCTGTTTTAACCATAGTTGGCTATTCAATGAATGATACAGTTGTAATATTTGATAGAGTTAGAGAAAATTTAAGAAAATTTTCAGATATTAAAATATACGAATTAACGAATATCTCTATAAATGAAACTTTATCTCGTACTATAATAACTTCTGTCACAACTTTACTTGCGCTTTTGTCTATTTACATTTTTGGTGGAGAAATTTTAAAAGGTTTTTCATTTGCAATGATACTAGGAGTTATTTTTGGAACTTACTCCTCAATATATATTGCTAATCCTGTGTTAGTGAGACTAAGAGTTTCTCAAAAAACAATCATTAAAGAAGATACAGACTAGTATAAATTTTGAGCTGCTACCATTGAAAGTAACATTGGTAGAGAGAGCAGCGTGTTTGTTCTAGAAAACAACATTGCTGTTTTTGCTGATTTAGCTTTTAACTCAGGGTCACAGTCAACAATACCCAAAGCTCTTTTTTGATTTGGCCAAATTATAAACCAAACATTAAATGCCATGTACAAGCCAAGCCACATACCAATTCCTATGGCTGTATTTTTTCCTCCTCCAGAGGTTAAGCCTAAGGTCATTGCTTCGTGAAGATAGCCATTTAGATAACCTAAAATCAAACCAGAGATTATAGTTAATAATGCTGCCCATCTAAAATAAAATAGAGCCGCGGGTGCAATGACTTTTCCAATTGCAGGTTTTTGTTCGTCAGGTATATTTGGCATATTTGGAATTTGAACGAAGTTAAAGTACCACAATAATCCTATCCACATTATAGCAACAACTACATGTATAAATCTCGTAAGCCAGCTCCAAAATAATAAATCGAAGTCAAAACCACCATTTCCAAAAAATAAACCTAAAAAAAGTAGAATAGCTAATCCTAGAGATGCGTGAATTGTTTTTGGTAATGATGAAAGTAATGAACTCATAGTGTATTTTATACACTAAATTTGAAAATTTATAAGTTATTTTTTAAACTTATCCTTCAGCATTGGTTTTAAAAATTGACCAGTATAACTAGCTTTTATATTAATTATCTCCTCAGGTTTCCCTTCTGCTATAATATGTCCACCTTTTACACCGCCTTCAGGACCCATATCAACTATATAATCAGCTGTTTTAATCACGTCTAAATTGTGCTCAATAACCACTACAGTATTTCCTAAAGCAACAAATGTATGCAGAATTTCTAAAAGTTTTTTTATATCATGTTGGTGTAATCCTGTTGTTGGTTCATCTAAGATATACATAGTTCTACCAGTTGATCTTTTTGATAATTCCTTGGCAAGTTTAATTCTTTGAGCTTCACCCCCAGAAAGTGTTGTGGCTTGTTGTCCAATTTTAATATATCCAAGTCCAACTTTTTTTAACGTTAATAATTTTGTTTTGATATTTGAAATATTCTCAAAATATTCACATCCTTCATCAACTGACATATTTAAAACGTCAGCAATACTCTTGTCTTTAAATTTTATCTCTAAAGTTTCTCTGTTATATCTTGTACCTTTACACTCATCGCACTGTATATAGACATCTGGTAAGAAATGCATTTCGTAGGTAATTACACCATCACCCTCACAAGCCTCACATCTCCCTCCTTTTACATTGAAAGAAAATCTTCCTGGTTTATATCCTCTGGTTTTAGACTCTGGTAGAGCCGTAAACCAGTCTCTTATAGGGCCAAAAGCGCCTGTATATGTTGCAGGGTTTGATCTTGGTGTTCTTCCTATAGGAGATTGATCTATATCAATTATCTTATCAATTAATTCTACACCCTTATATCCTTTAAAGGCTTTTGGTACTTTTCTGGCTTTATTATTCAAAGTTAAATTTAAGGCATGATACAAAGTTTGAAGAATCAAAGTTGATTTACCGCTACCAGATACACCAGTTACACAAGTAAAACTACCTACTGGTATTTTTAAATTTACATTATTTAAATTATTACCGCTTGCTCCATTTATTTCTACAAATCTTCCATTTTTAGCGAGCCTTCTTGTTTTTGGGATTCCTATAAATTTTTTATGTGATAAATACTGACCAGTTATACTATCTTTATTTTTTAATATTTGATCATAAGTACCTTGAGCTGTAACTTCTCCACCATTAGATCCAGCTTCAGGACCAAGATCAATTATGTGGTCTGCATTTTCCATTGTCTCAGTATCATGCTCTACAACAATAACTGTATTACCCAAATCTCTTAATCTTTTTAAAGCATTAATTAATTTAACATTATCTTTTTGATGTAGGCCAATTGATGGTTCGTCGAGAACATACAAGACACCAGTTAAACCTGATCCAATTTGTGATGCTAATCTAATTCTTTGTGCCTCACCACCAGAGAGAGTTCCAGACTCTCTTGACAATGTTAAATAATCTAAACCAACATTAAGTAAAAAATTTAATCTTTCGTTAATTTCTTTTAATATATGTTCTGCAATTTTAAACTGTCTTTTATCAAGATTTTGCTCAAGATTTTTGAACCATTCTGCTGCATCTAAAATAGATTTTTTTGTAACATCACTTATATTTAAACCATCTATTTTTACACATAACGCTTCTTCTTTAAGTCTATTACCACTACATCCTTCACATGCTGTATCAGATTGATATTCTGCTATAGCTTCTCTTTTCCACTCACTATCAGACTCTAAAAAACGTCTTTCAAGATTATTTATAACTCCTTCAAAAGTTTTTTTATGTGAATATTTTTCATAACCGTCGTCGTAATTAAATTTAATTTCTTCTTCATCAGATCCAAATAATATTACGTCTTTAAATTTTTTTGGAAGTTTTTTCCATTTTTCATCTAATGAAAAACCATAATGTTTAGCAATAGAAGCTAGAGTTTGTGCATAATAAAGTGTTGTAGATTTAGCCCATGGTTCAATTGCACCATCTGCAATACTTTTCTTCTCATCCGGAATTACTAAATTTGGATCTACATTTAATTTTACACCTATACCTTCACATTCAGCACATGCCCCATATGGACTGTTAAATGAAAAAAGCCTAGGCTCTATTTCCTCTATTGTAAAACCACTTTCAGGACATGCAAATTTTGTTGAGTAAATTAGTTTTTCAATTTTTCTGAATTTTTGAGGTAAAGTTTCGTCTTCATATTCAACAAAAACTAAGCCATTTGACAAATTAACAGCTGTTTCTATGCTTTCAGCCAATCTATTACCAAGATTTGAATTTAAAACAATTCTATCTACTAAAACAGAGATATCATGTTTTAGTTTTTTATCTAGATTGGGTGCTTTTTCAATATCATATATAACTTCATCGATCTTAATTTTTCTAAAACCTCTTCTTTTGAAACTTAGTATATCTTTTTTATATTCGCCCTTACGACCTCTTACGACTGGAGCATAAATATATATAGTAGATTTTTTTGGTAATTTTTTAATCAAATCAACTATTTGAGTAATTGTTTGAGAGGTTATCGGCTTTCCAGTAAAAGGTGAAAAGGGAACTCCAGCTCTTGCATAAAGTACCCTCATATAATCATATATTTCTGTAACTGTTGCTACTGTTGATCTTGGATTTTTTGATGTGTTTTTTTGCTCTATAGCAATGGCCGGGCTTAATCCTTCTATCAAATCAACATTAGGTTTTTTCATTTTATCTAAAAATTGACGTGCATAAGCTGAAAGACTTTCAACATATCTTCTTTGTCCTTCAGCATAAATTGTATCAAATGCCAAAGACGATTTACCTGAACCAGAAAGACCAGTAATTACAACAAATTGATCCTTTGGAATTTCAACTGAAACATTCTTTAAATTATGTTCTTTTGCACCCTTGATAACTATCTTTTTGATCATATTTCTTGTTGCTTTAAATTAATAAAATTATTATTCAGGTAAAATTATGATATAAATCTAAATAAATTAATTAACAATTTTAAAATATTATGGCTGGAAGTTTAAATAAAGTATTATTAATTGGGCGTTTAGGCGCAGACCCAGAAATTAAGCAAATGGTAAATGGTAAAAGTGTAGCTAGATTGAGCCTAGCAACAAGTCAATCCTGGAAAGATAAAACTTCTGGAGAAAAAAAAGAAAAAACCGAGTGGCATCGTATAGTAGTTTTTAACGAAGGTTTAGTTAATGTAGTTCAACAGTATCTTAAAAAAGGCGCTCAAATTTATGTTGAAGGCCAAATAACAACAAGAAAATGGAAAGACGAACAATCTGGACAAGACAAATATTCAACAGAAATTGTGATACAAGGGTATAATTCCTCTTTAACAATGCTTGGTGGTGGTAATAGTGGTGGTGGAATTCAAAATGATACTACTCAAACCCCTGCAGGTAATTTTGAAGATGCCCCTCAAGTGTCCAATGACATGGATGATGAAATTCCTTTTTAGTTTTTATGCAAAAGACTGAAATTCCTAAAGATAAGAATATAAAGAATATTTCGATGCATGACGAGATGAGTTCGTCTTATTTGTCATATGCAATGAGCGTTATAGTTAGTAGAGCTCTTCCAGATATTAGGGATGGGTTAAAACCTGTGCATAGAAGAATTTTATTTGCAATGTATAAAGGTGGATATGATTGGTCTAAACAATTTAGAAAATCTGCAAGAATAGTTGGAGATGTTATTGGTAAATATCACCCTCATGGTGATCAGTCTGTTTATGATGCATTAGTCAGAATGGTACAAGATTTTTCAATGAGTCTGCCTCTCGTTGATGGTCAAGGTAACTTTGGTTCAATAGATGGAGATCCAGCTGCTGCTATGAGATATACAGAAACAAGACTTTCTAAAGTTTCACAATTTTTAATTGATGATATAGAGAAAAATACCATCGAATATAAAAGTAATTATGATGAAACAGAAAAAGAACCCACTGTATTACCTGCTCAATATCCAAATTTATTAGTAAATGGAGCCGGTGGTATCGCTGTAGGGATGGCAACAAGCATTCCACCTCACAATTTAGGCGAAATTATTGATGGTACTTTAGCTCTAATAGATAACAAGGACATTAAAATTAAAGAATTAATGAAACATATACCAGGCCCAGATTTTCCAACTGGTGGAGTTATAATAGGAAAAAGTATCATAAAAGATGGTTATAATGTAGGTCGAGGATCATTCAAAATAAGAGGTGAAATTAATATTGAAACATTAAAAAATGGTCGAGATAGATTGGTTATATCATCAGTACCTTAC
>JAOIRP010000014.1 GCA_028221385.1 Candidatus Pelagibacter sp. | reverse complement strand
GGTTTTCACATACAGAGTTTACTAATTGTTCAAGGGTTAATTTTTCATCATTAACATGATTTAACATCACTGGCATAAGTGTTTGAACACCGGGCATTCCAGATGGTGAATTAGGATATTTTTTTTCTTTGTTTTTTTTTAAATGAGGAGCATGATCAGAACCAATTGTATCATTAAGATTGTTTTTTACTCCATACCATAACCTGTCATAATGAGATTTATCTCTTAAAGGAGGATTCATTTGTGCATAAGTTCCCAGCTTGTCATAACAGTCTGGTGCATAAATTGTTAAATGTTGTGGTGTAATTTCAAAAGTAATATTACCTTTATGTTGTGATAAAAAATCAATCTCTTGTTTTGTTGTTATGTGAAGAACATGAGCCTTTTTTTTATAACGTTCAGCAATTCTTACTATCCTTCTTGTAGAGGAAATTGCACATTCTTCACTTCTCCAGATGGGATGGGAATGAACATCTCCATCTTTAATCAATTTTTTGTTAATATTTAAAATCTCTTCATCCTCAGAGTGAACTGCAACAACTTTAGAACTATTTTGAAATACTGTTTCAATATCTTTTTCATCTGCAACTAGTAAATTACCAGTTGAAGAACCTGCAAATAATTTAATTCCACAACATCCTTCTAAATTTTTTAAATCTGCTAATTCTTTTGCATTATCTGCTGTTGCTCCAAAATAAAATGCATAATTGCAATACATTCTATTTTTTGCGAGATCTAATTTTCTTTGAAATTCTTTTTTACTTGATGTCGGAGGATTGGTATTTGGCATCTCAAATACACTTGTTATCCCTCCTACTATTGCAGCCCTACTTCCTGAGTTAAGATCCTCTGTATCAGTTGAGCCTGGCTCTCTAAAGTGAGTTTGAGTATCTATACAACCTGGTAAAACTGTTAATCCCTTAGCATCAAAAATTTCTTTTGTTTCTTCCTCAATTTTACCGATTTTTATAATTTTTCCATCTTTTATAGCGATGTCATGATCCTTTAGATCTTTATTTATGTAGCATGCACCATTTTTAATTATTAGATCTAACATTTATAAAAAAAGTAATTATATTATATTTAGCTATCAATCAATTATGAATGATCAGAATGTGTATATTTTAGAAGATAGAGGAATTCTCTATATAAATGGTGCAGATACTAAAGAATTTCTTCAAAATCTAATTACCAATGATATTAATAAAGTTACTGAAACAAATAGCTGTTTTGCTTCTCTCTTGACTCCTCAAGGAAAATTTCTTTTTGCATTCATTATCGTAAAACATAAATCTGGATATTTCATAGATTGTGAAAAGTCTCAAGCTGAGGCTCTTTTTAGACAACTTAGCATTTATAAACTCAGATCTAATATCGAAATAATGAATCTAAGTAATGAATTTGTTGTGGCTGCAATTAGTAGAAAAAAATTTTTAGAATTTAAAGGGGTCAATGATGAAATCGGAAATACAATTAGGTATAGAAAAGATCCTATTTTATTAGATCCTAGAAATAAAAATTTGGGAGCAAGACTTATAATAAATTTAGAAAAACTTTACTTATCTTTAAAAAAACTACAACTTAAAGATGATAAAATAAGCATATATTACGATCTAAGTTATGAGTTGGGTGTTACTCAAAAAGATATGAATAAATTACAAAATAAAATTTTTGGAATTGAATGTAATTTTGAAGAACTTAATGGAATTGACTTTAAAAAAGGTTGTTATGTTGGCCAGGAAAATACTGCAAGAATTAAACTCAAAAATAAACTTTCTAAAAGACTTTTGCCGATTGAAATTATTAAAGGAAAGCTTGTAGCGGGCTCTTCAATTAAATTTGGTAATATTGAAGTTGGAAAAGTTTTAATTGATAACGAATATCCATTTGGATTGATAAAATACTTGGATGATAATTTTGATGATAAAAATCAATTTACATGTGAAAATGCAGTAATTAAAATTAGAATACCTCATTGGATTAAATAGTGCGTCAGAATATATGAATGACAAGAATGTTAGTAATTGATAGGTTTAACTATGGAATTTACATCCGAAATTAAAAAAGCAACAGATCCAATTTATCAGAAAATCTCTAAGGTAATGCCTGAGATAGAGTGGTCAGTTCATGCCCCTTATGTTCACAGAATCAATCAATTAAAAAAAGAAAAAAATGCAATTATACTTGCACATAACTATCAAACTCCTGAAATTTATCATGGCATAGCTGATGTTGCTGCTGATTCTTTGGCCCTTGCAATAGAAGCTTCTAAAACTAAGGCGGATATAATTGTAATGGCTGGTGTGCACTTCATGGCTGAAACTTCTAAATTAATGAGTCCTGAAAAAAAAGTTTTACTACCTGATATGGATGCTGGTTGTTCTTTATCGTCCTCTGTGACTGGTAAAGATGTAAGATTATTAAAAGAAAAATATCCAGGTGTACCTGTTGTATCTTATGTGAATACGTCTGCAGAGGTAAAGGCAGAAACTGATATTTGTTGTACGTCTGCTAATGCAGTAAAGATTGTTGAGTCCCTTGGGGTTAAAAAAGTTATTTTTTTACCTGATGATTATTTAGCTAAATATGTAGCTTCTCAAACAGATGTGGAAATTATTGCCTGGAAAGGTATTTGTATTGTTCATGATCAATTCAATGAAAATGAAATAAATAATATTAGAGAAAAAAATCCAGGAATTAAGATAATAGCACACCCCGAATGTCCACCTGACGTAATTAAAGCCAGTGATTTTGCTGGATCTACTGGGGGTATGATTAAATATGTTGAAGACAATCAGCCTAAAAAAGTGATGATGGTTACTGAGTGCTCAATGAGTGACAATATTCAAGTAGAAAACCCAAATGTAGAATTTATTCGACCGTGTAATCTTTGTCCTCATATGAAGAAAATTACATTACCTAAAATTCTAGATTGTTTAGAAAATGAAACTGGTGAAATCATAATGGATAAGGAGATGATTGAAAAAGCAAAGATACCAGTTGAAAGAATGGCCTTAATTGGCAGATAACAAAAGTGCCTGAAATTAAATTAAGCAATTATTATATTAAAAATACTGTTAAGCTTGCATTAAATGAAGATCTTTATCCATCTGGCGATATTACTTCAAACTTAATTAAAAATACAAAGTCAATAAAAGTTAGATTAATCTCTAATCAAAAAGCAATAGTGGCTGGATTAGATTTTGCAAAACAAACTTTTAAGTTGATTGATAGTAAAATTAAATTCAATATTAAAAGAAAAGAAGGTTCATCTGTAAAAAAAAATGAATTGATTGCCATAATAGAGGGTAAAGCAGAAAATATTCTTATTGGTGAAAGAGTTGCTTTAAATTTTTTAAGTCATATCTCTGGCATAGCTACCAAAACCAACAATTTTGTTAATCTTGTTAACAAAAAATGTAAAATTTGTTGTACTAGAAAAACAATTCCAACATTAAGAATAATACAAAAATATGCTGTTAAATTAGGTGGAGGTATAAACCATAGATTTAATTTAAGTGATGAGTTTTTAATTAAAGACAATCACATAGCAAGTTCTGATGTTAAAACTTTAGTTTCACTTGCAATCAAGAATAAAAAAGGAAGAAAAATTACTGTAGAAGTTGATAACTTAAAACAACTTAATCAAATAATAGGTTTAAAATTTAATACAATCTTATTTGACAATATGAACATTAAAACTTTAAAAGCTGGAGTTAAAATAGCTAAAAAATATTATGAAACAGAAGCTTCAGGTAATATAGATTTAAAATCAGTTAAAAAAATTGCAGCGACAGGTGTAGATAGAATTTCGATAGGTGGCATTACACACAGTGCACCAGCAGTCGATTTTAAATTAGAAATTTAATTTTTTTTTGAAAGTTCAGCTTGAGCTGCAGCTAATCTTGCTATCGGAACTCTATAGGGAGAGCAAGAAACATAATCTAAACCTACTTTTGCACAAAACTCAATACTCTTAGGGTCTCCACCGTGCTCTCCACAAATCCCCAGTTTTATCTTTTTATTTTGTTTTTTTCCTTTTTCAACTGCAATCTCAACTAAATCACCTACTCCATCGTCAATAGATACAAATGGATCAATAGAAAATATTTTATTTTCAATATAATCGTTTAAAAATTTTCCACTATCATCTCTACTTAAACCAAATGTTGTTTGAGTTAAATCATTAGTTCCAAAGCTAAAAAAATCTGCATGTTTTGCAATATCTTTTGCCTTAAGTGCTGCTCTTGGTAATTCAATCATGGTACCTACTAAATAATCAACCTTAACATTTTTATCTTTTTGAACTTTTTTTGCTACTCTTATAACTAGATCTTTCATAATTCTTATTTCAGCTTCCGTTGAAACTAAAGGAATCATAATTTCTGGGAAGGCTGATTTTATTTTTTTTGATTTAAGTTCAGATAAAGCCTCAAATATTGCCCTACATTGCATTTCGTAAATTTCTGGAAATGAAATTCCTAGTCTACAACCTCTATGACCTAACATAGGGTTTTGTTCATGCAATTCATCAATTCTTGACTCAATTTCTTTTAAAGGTAAGCCTACAACTTTAGCAACATCGTTAATTTCTTTTTCTGTTTTAGGCAAAAATTCATGTAATGGTGGGTCTAATAGTCTTACAGTAACCGGTAGTCCATTCATAATCTTAAATAATTCTATAAAATCTTCTTTCTGATGGGGTAAAAGTTTTGCTAGTGCCTTACTTCTATCTTCAGTTGTTTTAGATAAAATCATTTCTCTTACTGATAAAATTCTCTCTTCATCAAAAAACATGTGCTCTGTTCTACATAAACCTATGCCTTCTGCTCCAAAGCCTCTGGCTATTTTTGTATCTAACGGTGTTTCAGAATTAGCTCTCACATTTAATTTTCTAAATCCATCTGCCCAGCTCATTAGCTTTGAAAAATCTCCCGATATCTCAGGTTTTACTGTTTGCACTTCTCCCAAAATAATTCTTCCTGTAGATCCATCGATTGTAATTGTGTCACCTTCTTTAACTTCCACTGATGATGTTTTAAAGGTTTTAAACTCATAATTAATATCAATTTCACTTGAACCTGAAACACATGGTCTTCCCATTCCTCTTGCAACTACTGCCGCATGACTTGTCATTCCACCTCTTGCAGTTAAAATTCCTTTTGCAGCATGCATACCATGTATATCTTCAGGCGAAGTTTCAACTCTTACTAAAATTGTATTTTGCATCATTCCATTTAATCTTTCTGCTTCATCTGAGGAAAAAACAACTTTTCCACTAGCAGCACCGGGTGATGCTGGTAAACCACTTGCTATAACATTTATTGAACTTTTTTCATCTAATGTAGGGTGTAATAATGTATCTAAAGAATTTGGGTCTATTCTTAAAACTGCTTCTTTTTTTGAAATTAATTTTTCTTTGACCATATCTACTGCAATTTTAACTGCAGATTTTGAGGTTCTTTTTCCAGATCTTGTTTGTAACATCCATAGTTTTTTATTTTCAACAGTGAACTCTACATCTTGCATATCCTTGTAATGTTTTTCTAAAACTTTTAAAATTTTATCTAATTCTTTAAATACTTTTGGCATAGACTCTTCCATTGAGTCTTCTTTTGCACCTGCATCTTTTCTAGCTTTCTTAGTTATGTACTGTGGTGTTCTTGTTCCTGCCACTACATCTTCTCCTTGAGCATTAATTAAATATTCGCCATATACTTCATTTGCTCCATCAGATGGATTTCTAGTAAACACTACTCCTGTTGCACAATCATCTCCCATGTTACCAAAAACCATTGATTGCACATTAACAGCTGTTCCCCACTCTGCAGGAATTTGATTTAATTTTCTATAAACTTTTGCTCTATTACTTTCCCAAGATAAAAATACTGCACTAATTGCTCCTAATAGCTGGTCATAAACATTTTGAGGGAAATCTTTTTTAGTTTGATTTTTTACTAGTCTTTTAAAATCATTAATTAAACCTTCCCAGTCATTTTCATCTAAATCCGTGTCTAGAAGAACACCTTTTGTTAACTTATAATTTTCAATCAGCTCCTCAAAATGATAACCTTCAACACCCATTACAACATTGCCATACATTTGAATAAATCTTCTGTAGCTATCTTTTGCAAATCTCATATTTGAGGTTTTATTGGCTAGAGCTATTACAGTTTTATCATTTAATCCTAAATTTAGAATTGTATCCATCATACCTGGCATTGACACTCTAGCCCCAGATCTGACAGATAATAATAGAGGGTTTTTTAAATCTCCAAACTTTTTATTAACTTCTTTTTCAATTACTTTTAATTCTTTTTTTATTGTATTTACTATTTTTGAATTAAGTTTTTTTTTGTCCTTATAAAATAAATCACATACTTTTGTTGAAATGGTGAACCCTGGTGGCACAGGTAATCCCATTCTTCCCATTTCTGAAAGGTTTGTACCTTTACCTCCTAAAAAATTTTTTACATTTTTAATCTTTTTAGTGTCTTTAGACTTAAAATTTAAGATTAGTTTATTCACTACTTTACTTCAAGGTTAGAAAAATTTATGTAATTATTGAATGTTCTACATAACATTTGCAAAAGTTCCAATCTGTTTTTTTTAATATTTTCCTCTTGATCGTTAACTTTTACGTTGTCAAAAAACTCAAATATTACTTTTTTTGAATTAGCTAAATTATCTAGAGAAACTTTATAATTTTCATCTTTATTAATGCTTGAAAAGTACTTTTTTAACTCATTGATTTTTTTAAGTAAGTTTTTTTCATAATCATTTTTAAAAATACCAGGGTCAGTTGTATTTGATAGACCCAAATTCTGATTTTTTAATTCGCTTTCTAATATGCTAGATGCTCTTTTGTAGCTCGAAACAATATCTTCTCCAATTTGTAACTTTATTACTTTGTTTAAAGTTAAAGCTTTTTTATAAGATTCATTGATTTTGTCTAAATTATGTGAGTTAATACTTGCATCTACTATATCAATTCGAATTTCTTTTTCTTTCATGTAATATCTAAGTCTCTCAGTTAAAAAATTGCTTAGCTCTTTTTGAAGAGAGTCGTTTGTTAATTCAAAACCTTGTTCTCTATAAAGAGATATAGAGTAGCTAATAAGATCTTTTATTTTAAATTCTTTATTATTATCAACTAACAACTTAATTATACCTAGTGCGGACCTCCTAAGGGCATAAGGGTCTTTCGAGCTAGTTGGTTTTTGATTAATTCCAAAAAACCCGACTAATGTATCAATTTTATCTGATAAGGCTAAAGCAATACTAAATGGCTTTTTAGGAGTTTTGCTATCTAGGCCTGTTGGAAGATAATGTTCGCTAACAGCTAAAGATATATTTTTATCAAATCCTTGTGACTCTGCAAAATATCCCCCCATTATTCCTTGGAGCTCAGGAAATTCCCCAACAAGGTCTGATATTAAATCAACTTTACAAATTGAAGCCGATAATTCAACTTGATCTTTGCTTATTAACAATTCATCTGAAATCATACCACCAAGTTTTCTCATTCTTTGAATTTTATCAAAATAAGAACCAAGTCCCTTAAAGTAATTCATAGTCTTTAATTTAGACATCTGCTTTACAAGATTTTGAGATTTGTTTTTTTCCCAAAAAAATTGGGCATCGCTTAATCTTGCCTCTACCACTCTCTCATTTCCCAATTTAATATACCCTTTTGTATCTTTTTTATTAGCCACGACTAAAAATTCATTAGTAATTTTTCCATTTTTATCAAAAGTTGGAAAATATTTTTGATGGTGTTGCATGGTAATAATTAATATTTCTTTTGGTATATTCAAAAACCTATCATCAAATTTACAGATTAATATATTAGGTTGTTCCACTAGATTTGTCACTTCATCTAAAAGCTTATGGTTTGTTTCAATAAAAAAATTTCTTTTTTTTGATACTTTTTCAAACTCTTTTAAAATAAATTCTTTTCTCAATGATTGGTCAATTATAATATCTAACTTTTTAAAATAATTTTTATATTCTTCAAAATTTTTAAATTTCCTTTTTTTGTCTTCAAATTCTTTATCTATGAAAGTGTCACTAGCGCTTGTTAAGTGGTGATAACTAAAATTTAGACTTTTGTTGTTAAAAATTGCTAATATTGATTTTAGAGGTCTTGCCCAGTTTAACGAATAATTTCCCCACCTCATCGACTTCTTCCACTGTAATTTATCAAGAATATTAGGTATTTGTTCCTCTAATAAGATGGCTGTGTTAATTTTACTCGATGATTTTTTATAAAAATAGAACTCACCTTTTTCTAAATTTTTTTTAAATAAATCTTTTTCATCTATTTCGTTAGATCTTAAAAAACCTTTAATAGCTTTCTCAGGAGCTTTTACATTTGGACCTTTTATCTCCTCTTCTTTCTGCTTAATTTCTAAAGGTAAATCTTTAAAAAGAATAATTAATCTATTTGGTGTTGAAAAGGTTTCACTTTTGTCAAAATTTATTCCTTTTTCTAGAAATAATTTTTTAAAATTTTCCAATAAAAGAGCACGCGAAACTCTCTGTAGGTTTGCAGGAATTTCTTCACTAAATAATTCTAAAAAAAACTCTGACATTATTTTGTTTGACTACTTAACCAGGCATCAGCTACTGCTTTGGTGATGTCTCTAATCCGTGCAATATATTCAGCTCTTTGTGCAACACTAATTACACCTCTTGCATCTAAAATGTTAAATACATGACTTGCTTTTAAACATTGATCATATGCTGGTAGTGAAATTTTTTTTTCCAAAAGCGACTTTGCTTCCAATTCTAGCATATCAAACATTTTAAATAGCCTATCTGTATTGGCATGCTCAAAATTATATGCTGAAAATTCTTTTTCTGCCTGAAGAAAAACATCTCCATACTTAATACCTTCTTCGTTCCATGCTAAATCATAAACATTTTTTTTTTGTTGCGTAAACATGCAAATTCTTTCAAGACCATAAGTAATTTCAACAGATACAGGTTTACATTCAATACCTGCCATTTGTTGAAAATAAGTAAATTGAGTAATTTCCATTCCATCGCACCATACTTCCCAACCTAAACCTGCTGCACCTAAAGTTGGACTTTCCCAATCGTCTTCTACAAACCTAATATCATGTTCTTTGTGGTTGATTCCAATTGTAGTTAAACTATTTAAATAAAGTTTTTTAATATTATCTGGAGAAGGTTTAATTAAAACTTGAAATTGATAGTAATGCTGAAGTCTATTTGGGTTATCTCCATACCTTCCATCTGTTGGTCTTCTCGACGGCTGAACATATGCTGTTTTCCAAGGTTGTGGTCCTAACGATCTTAATGTTGTTGCAGGATGAAATGTACCTGCTCCTACTTCAATATCATAAGGTTGTAATATAACACACCCTTGTTTACTCCAGTATTTTTGAAGATTTAAAATAGTCTCTTGAAAACTTTGAAATTTTGGTTTTATGTTTTTTTTAGAAACCATAGCGTTGCCAAATAGATCTTTCCTCTAAAATATTTGCAAACTGGTCCATTTGATTGGTTGATGAAGAAAGTTTTTTGCTTAACCAGCCTTTAGATTTTTCAAATTTTTTAATAACTACATCTTCACCAAATTTTTCTTTCAAAATTTGATTTGCATTTCCAATTCCGTCAACTAGTCCTAATTCTTTTGCTTTGTTACCTGACCAGAACTCACCAGAAAATAATTCTATTTGATCTTTTTTAAGCTTTGATCCTCTACTTTCTTCTACAACGTCAATAAAATCTTTATGAAGGTCAAGTTGAATATTTTTTAATCTTTCAATATCCTCTTTTTTTTCATCTTGGAAGGGATCTAATGAACTTTTATTTTTACCCGCTGTATGTACTCTTCTTTCAACACCAATTTTTTTTATTAATTCTGTAAAGCCAAAAGAAGAGTATATTACTCCTATAGATCCAATTATTGAGCTTGAATTTGCATATATTTCATCTCCAGCACATGCAATTAAATACCCACCGGAAGCAGCAACATCCTCAGCAAATACAAATACTTTCATTTTATTCTTTTTTGCTTGCTCCCTTATAAAGCTATAGATTAAATGTGATTGAACTGGTGATCCACCAGGAGAGTTAATGGTAATTGCCACCGCTTTAGCTTTCTTTAGAGAAAATGCTTTTTCAATAATTTCCTCTTGTCCTGAGAAATCTAATCCTTGTTTAAATCTGCCCACATTGCCAATTACACCATTTAGCTTGATATGAGCTACTATATTTTTCTTTTTAAAAAAAGAGAACATTGTTTATCCTTATAGAATTTTTAATTTAATATAAAGCCTACTTATAGTTGAAGTTTAAGGTGCGTCAATTGATAAGTAATAAATATAACTTAATTATACTAACTTATTTTTTTATGGGAACTGTTGTCCAACTTAAAAATCAAATAAATAATTCTTATTTTCAACTAAAAGATTCTGTTGATGAAAAATTAGTTTTGGTTGAAGAAAAAATTAAATCAAAATTAATGAGTAAAGTTGATCTTGTTCAAAAGATGACAGACTATCATGTTGAGACTGGAGGCAAAAGATTAAGAGCACTTTTAACACTTGGATCTGCAAAGTTATGTGGCTATTCAAAAGGTGGGAGGGATATTAACTTAGCCGCATGTGTGGAAATGATTCATGGAGCTACCTTGTTGCATGATGATGTAATTGATGTTGGAAGTATAAGAAGAGGGAAAAAAACATCAAATTCGATTTGGGGAAATCATTCATCAATATTAATTGGGGATTATCTTTTAAGTAGATGTTTTGAAATGATGGTTGAAGACGGTAACATAGAGGTTTTAAAACTTTTATCTTCTACTTCGTCTAAAATTGCACAAGGAGAAGTATTACAACTTCAGCATAAAGGTGAAGTGGACATGTTGGAGGAAACTTACTTCAAAATTATAACAGCCAAAACTGCTGAACTTTTTTCTGCTGCAACCAAAGTAGGTGCAATTTTGTCAGATAAAGAAACTAAAGAAAAAGAAGCTTTAGAATTTTATGGAAAAAATTTAGGTTTAACTTTTCAAATTGCAGACGACACTCTTGATTATAATTCTGATTTAAAAGCATTTGGAAAAAAAATTGGTAAAGATTTTTTTGAAGGTAAAATCACTTTACCAGTAATTCTTTTGTTTCAAAAGATAACTAAATTTGAAAAAGAAAAACTAAAAGATATCTTCAAACATGATGCTAGATCAAATGATGATTTTAATTTTACTTTAACGCTGATTAAAAAGTATAATATCATTAAAGAATGTTACAAAAAAGCGGAACATTTTATAAATCTTGCATCAAATTCTCTTACCGTTTTTAAAGATAGTGAAGAAAAAAAAGTTTTAGAAAATCTTACTTCATTTAGTTTGGAAAGAAGCTTTTAAGGATTTAACAAAGATTTAACCCAACTTCCAGTTTCTTCTCTATTATATTTCAGTCTTTCATGAATTCTACTATCTCCATCCAACCAAAATTCAATGCTTGATGGAATTAAATTCCAACCAGACCAATGATCGGGTCTTGGTACTTTAGATTGATCATTATATTTTTGCTTGAAAACTTCTATAGATTTTAAAAGTTCATCTCTATTTTTTAAAATAGTACTTTGTTTCGATGCCCATGCTCCTATTCTACTTTCATAAGCTCTGGTATTATAATATTCATCTGCAACTTTATCTGAAACTTTTTTTATTTGTCCTGTAATTCTTATTTGTCTTAATAGGCTTTTCCAATGAAAACACATTGCTGCTTTTGGATTGCTTTTTAGTTCATTCCCTTTTTGACTATTTAAATTTGTGTAAAATGTAAAACCATCTTTACTAAAATCTTTTAACAAAACCATTCTGACTGATGGAGAATTATCTTTATCAGAAGTTGCTAATGCGAGAGCATTTGGGTCATTTGGTTCAGTTTTTTTTGCTTCTTCCATCCACACTCTAAATAGCTCTATTGGATCATTTAGATCTAAAAAGCAGATATTAAGCCCAAGTGAGTTTTTTTGATTCATAATTTTAACAAAATAATCTATATAATATAGATAATGTCATTTAATACTTTTGGAAAGCTATTTCGTTTCTCAACATGGGGAGAATCTCATGGGCCAGCAATTGGTTGTATTGTTGACGGCTGTCCACCAAATATAAACTTAAAAGAGCAAGATATTCAGGTAGAATTAAATAAGAGAAAACCTGGACAATCAAAATTTACAACACAAAGAAAAGAAGATGACAGAGTTCAGATTTTATCAGGAGTTTTCGAGGGAAAAACCACAGGAACTCCGATTTCTTTAATTATCTATAATCAAGACATGAGATCTAAAGATTATGGAAATATAAAAGATAAGTTTAGACCAGGACATGCAGATTTCACTTATTTTAAAAAATATGGAATCAGAGATTACAGAGGTGGAGGAAGATCGTCCGCTAGAGAAACAGCTGCAAGAGTTGCAGCAGGAGCAATAGCAAAAAAAGTCTTAGAAAAAAAAATAGGAAGTAAATTTCAAGTTATAGGTGCTGTTACTCAATTAGGAATATTGGGTTGTGATGTTAATAAATGGAGTGATTTAACTATAAGAAAAAATCCATTTTTTTGCCCAGATAAATCAATGATAAATCTTTGGGAAAAATATTTATTAAGTATAAGAAAATCAGGATCTTCTTGTGGTGCTATTATTGAAATAAGAGCTAGGGGAGTTCCAATTGGTCTTGGTGCACCAATCTATTCAAAGTTAGATATGGATATTGCGTCAGCAATGATGAGTATTAATGCAGTTAAAGGTGTTAATATTGGGTCTGGAATGAATTCTGCACAATTAAGTGGAGAGCAGAACTCAGATGAAATTTCTCAAAAAGGTAAAAAATTAAAATTTAACTCTAATAATGCTGGAGGAATTCTTGGGGGAATTTCAACTGGTCAAGAAATAGTAGCCTCTTTTGCAGTAAAACCAACATCTTCAATTTTGACAACAAGAAAAACAATAAACAAATTTGGAAAAAATACGACTATATCTGTTAAGGGTAGACATGATCCTTGTGTTGGCATAAGAGCAGTACCTGTTGGTGAAGCTATGATGAATTGTGTTTTGTTAGATCACTATCTAATGAACAAAGCTCAGTGTAGCTAAAATTTTATAAAGTTAGCTTTTTACTGCTTTAATAGTATCTTTATTAAATAAAAGATTTAAAATTTTTTTTGAAATATGAGAAGCATTAAGTCCTGCAATATCATACATTTTTTTTGGACTATCTTGTTCAATAAAAATATCTGGAAGTGTCATCGATCTAAATTTTAAACCTCTATCAAATATACCTTTTTCTGCTAATAAGTTTTTAACATGTGAGCCAAAGCCTCCTATAGAACCTTCTTCTATAGTAATCATAACCTCATGTTCTCTTGCACATTTTAATATAAGTTCTTGATCAAGAGGTTTTGCAAATCTTGCATCTATAATAGTTGTTGAGATACCTTTGTTTTTTAAATCCTCAGCTGCAATTTTACATTCTTCAAGTCTTGTTCCTAAGCTTAAAATGCAAATTTGTTTTCCTTCTTGTATTACTCTACCTTTGCCAATATCAATTTTTTCATCTATGGAAGGTAGATCCAAGCCTATTCCTGAACCTCTTGGGTATCTTATTGCACAAGGTTTATCATTTATATCTACAGATGTATTTATCATTTTAACTAATTCTGCTTCGTCGCTAGCAGCCATCACTATAAAGTTTGGTAATGTTGAAAGATAGGTAATATCGAATGATCCTGCGTGTGTCGACCCATCAGCTCCTACTAAGCCCGCTCTATCTATTGCAAATCTTACTGGTAAACTTTGTATTGCTACATCATGAACAACTTGGTCATAAGCTCTTTGTAAAAAAGTCGAGTAAATTGCAGCATAGGGTTTAAAACCTTCTGTCGCTAAACCTGCTGAAAAAGTAACTGCATGTTGCTCTGCTATTCCAACATCAAACATTCTTTTTGGAAATTCTTTAGCAAAAATATCCATTCCTGTTCCACCAGGCATTGCTGCGGTAATTCCTATAATTTTACTATCTTTTTTAGCATGTTTAACTAATGTGTTAGCAAATACTTTGGTATAGGCCGGAAGATTGGTTGCATTTTTTTCTTGTTCTCCAGTAGTGACATTAAATTTTGAAACTCCATGATAATGATCAATTGCTTTCTCAGCATACGAATATCCCTTTCCTTTCTGTGTCTTTACATGAATCATTATAGGGCCTTCATATTTAGATTCTTTGGCATTCTTAAGAATTGGTAAAAGAACATTTAAATCATGCCCATCAATTGGACCTACGTAATAAAATCCTAGTGAATTAAACATTGTTCCACCAGTAACAGCAGAACGTAAAAAATCTTCTGCTTTTCCTGCTTTAGCACTAAATCTTTTTGAAAAAGCTGAAGTAATTAATTTAAAGGTTTCTCTTAAGCTGAAATAAATTTTTCCTGACAATAATTTTGCTAAATAAGTTCTCATAGCGCCAACTGGCTTTGCAATAGACATGTCGTTATCATTTAAAATAACAATCATTTTAGTTTTTGAAGCACCGGCATTATTCATGGCTTCATAGGCCATACCTGCACTAATTGCACCGTCTCCAATTACAGCAATAACATTATTTGATTTATTTGCTAATTTGTTAGCCTCTGCTATTCCTAGGGCAGAAGATATTGAAGTTGAACTATGTGCTGCACCAAATGGATCATACTCACTTTCAGTTCTTTTAGTAAAACCTGATAATCCCTTACCTTGTCTAAGAGTTTTAATTTTATTTTTTCTGCCAGTCAAAATTTTGTGAGGATATGTTTGATGACCTACATCCCAAATCAATTTATCATTTGGAGTATCAAAAATATAGTGAAGAGCGACAGTCAACTCGACTACACCCAAGCCTGCACCAAGATGCCCTCCTGTTTCAGATACAGCATTTATCATCTCCTTTCTGACTTCATTAGAAAGTTCTTGTAAATCATTCTCAGAAACTTTTTTTAAATCTGATGGAAAATTTATGTCTTTTAAAAATTTGTATTCTTGATTCATTTATTTCTATTTAAAATATAATTTAAAGTTTCATTGATATTTTTTGATTTTGATCCATATTTATCCAAGTCACTAACAATATCAGATTTAATTTTATTACTATATTTAATAGCATTTTTATACCCAAGT
>JAOIRP010000013.1 GCA_028221385.1 Candidatus Pelagibacter sp. | reverse complement strand
TACTTTATTAGATAATTTATTTAAATCATAATTATAAAACTTTGTTTGTTTCAATTTATTTCTTTTTTCAATCAAAAAATTTTTATGAGGTAAAAAAAAATCTACCTTTTTTTTTAAACTTCTTTTGAAATTAAGAAAATAATTGTTAAATTTTTCATTATCATCAATATTTTCAGCAGAGATGTTAAAATAATCAAGTTCATATTTTTTTATATCTTTTTTTTTAAAATAAGCACTTTCATTATCAATATATAATTTATAGTTAATTTTTTTAGATAAAGCATAAGCGTGAGCATACATAAATAGTTGATTACCAAGACCCTCTGCAATTCTAACAATTAATTTATCTGTCATAATTTTGCTATGTAATAATCAATCTTACATTTTATTAATGAAAAAAAGTAGAGTATGTTTTTATTTGGACTCTGCAAGGGTCCATCAAAGGAAGCTCCTCTTCTTAGATAATATTTAATAAAAAAATCTATTGACAGTTTCCATTTAAGTAGAAAGGTTTTTCTACCATTGTTTCTTATAATATCATTTTTTTTTCGAGTGGTTAAAGAACCAAAGTGGTAGACTCTAGATTTGTTAACTCCTTTAAAAATTCTAACTCCTAAATTCCAAAGCTTCATATTTAAATCTGGATCAGATCCAAAACCAGGGTCAAATTCTTCACTAAAACCACTTATTTTATTCCAAATATCCTTATGTATTATGTGTGGGGCCCAATGACTTCCTTGTAAATTGTGAAATGGTATTTTTTGGTAGTTATTTAAAAGTAATTCTTCATTAAAATTTGTTAATGAATTCCCCGCATCAAAGTGAACATGATTAATCTCACCCTTCCCTTTTGGATAGTGACTTAACTGAGTGCAAGATAGATAAAATAAGTTATTAGGTAATAATTTAATTTCTTCATGCAGATAAATATCCCAATTTGGAAGAAAATACATATCATCATGAGCATATACAACATAATTTGTACTAACTTTTTTAGATGCAGTATTTACGCCTTTACACAAACCTACGTTTTCGATTGTTTTTGTATGATCAATATTTATATGGTTAATATAATTTTGAGTTTCATTATCAATACCATTTATGTGCACAATTATTTGATGATCATAACTTGAATTTTTTCTTATTGAATCAATGCATAACTTCAGATAATCACAGTTATTATATGTAGGGATAATTATTGAAAATCTCATGAATCAGTATAATTCTATTTTATAAACTAATTGTGACCAAATTTGTATAAAAACAGTCGAAAATACCTATGAATAAAAACAAAAATATTGCTTTGATCGGTTGCGGATATTGGGGCACAATTTTAGCAAACAACCTTTTAAGTTTTGGTTTCAATAACTTATACATTTACGATTT
Source organism: Candidatus Pelagibacter sp. (assembly GCA_028221385.1). The sequence goes on along the minus strand of JAOIRP010000013.1, from coordinate 14,224 downwards.
TAATAAAAAAAATTCTGAGGCCTTAAAAAAAAAATTTAAAAAGATTGTCATCAAAAATAGTTATGAAAATTTACTTAAAGATAAATCCATAGATATATTTTTTTTTGCAACACCTCCTTCAAAAAATTTTTCATTAATTAAAAAGGCAATAATAAATAACAAAAATATTTTTCTAGAAAAACCAGGCTTTAAAAAAATAAATGATTTTTACAAGATTAAAAAAATTAAAACGAATAATAATATATTGATGTTTGGTTATGTTTATTGTTACAACGATTATATACAATATATAAAAAATATAATTAATAAAAAAGTTTTAGGAAGAATTTTACACATTAATTTTCAACGACAGAACCTTGGACCAATAAGAAATGATGTTCAAGTTGCTGAAGATCTATCCAGTCATGATTTGAGTATAATATTAGATATTTTTAAAAAATTACCTAAAGTTATTTACCACAACAAATACTCAATTCTTAAAAAAAAAATTTCAGATATTTCAAATTTACACATGAAATTAAATGGAGCTTTTATTGACATTAATAACACATGGCTTAGCCCAACAAAGATAAGACGTGTAACAATTATTGGTTCAAAAAAAATGTTACTCTTTGATGAAATGGATTTATTAAACCCAATAAAGATTTATAATAAATATGCGGTTTATCCAAAGATAGAAGATTTTAAAAAAAGTTTTTTTCAAAAAAAGGCTTTAATTTACGAAGGGAAAGTATATTTACCTAAAATAAAATGTATATCTCCCTTAAAAAAAGAAATAATGCATTTTTTTGATACTATCAATAAAAAGCAAAAACTTAAAACTGATTTTGATTTTGCATTTAAAATTTCAAACTTTTTGTCTAAGATTTAATTTTTAAAATGCAATATCAATAATATTCTTAGATATTTTTTTTGTATTAAAGAGTTTAAAGTATTTATCACGACCTGCTTTGCCGTATTTGTTTATTAAATTGGGATTAGATTTTAGTTTTTCTATTTTATTTCCTAAATCATCTAAATTTTTATACGACCCTACCTCATTTTCGTTAAAGAAATCTTTAAAACAAGTTTTTTGGTCAATGAATGTATATATACCATTGCCAACTAATGCTGCTATACGATTACTTGATGTGTACTTAAGAGGTTTACCTCTGCTCAAATTTAAAGCCATTTTAGTTTTGAATAATTCATCAAAAAAATCATAATTCCATTTAGGTTTTTCGTTGGCAATACCTAAAAAGTTATAATTTATTTTAGGAAATTTTTTCATTAAATTATCAATAATAATTTCACGTTCATCAGTTTTTCTTCTTTTAAGATCACCATAATTTACACCATGACTTAACGCAAAAAAAAGGTCTTTGTATCTATTTTGGGAATTATAAATCTCCAAATTTTCTATATTTTCATCAACCGGTATTGGCAAAAAATTCATCTTTTTTTTACTAATTGTAGTTTTTATTTCATCAGGATGAGTGGTGACGAAGTATTTATCTATGTAATCACTGTTGTTTTCTATAAGATTTAAATTTTGACGCCAATTAGGACCCTTACCTCTGTGGCCCAATGCATCTTCATACCATAACGCAATTTTTGATTTAAAATTATGTTTAATTTTCTCAAGATTATTTTTATAAAGAAAGTTATTATGGCCAAGAACAACTAAATTTGGCCTATAGTGATTACATATATTTATAACCTTATTGTTAATTATTTCATTTTTATTTCTCAATATATTTTTTGATAAATAATTTCTATAACTAAAATTAATTACATCGTGATCATTTCTGATAAATCCTTTTGATAGTTTTTGAGATATGGAAATATTAAATAACCTATGATCACTTCTCTCATCAAATGTAGAAATATGTAAAATTTTTAATTTTGTTTTTTTATTGAAAAAGATTTTTGGTATTAAAAGGTAATTTTTAAATTCATCTAATTTTAATACTTTTTGTCTAAGATTGTTTACAACATTAGAAAAATTTTTTTTTTGTATATTTTTTCTAAAAATATTATTTTTGATCAACTTCTCAATTAGTTTAAATAATTCAGTTTCATTGATTTTTTCTAAAAATAAATCATTGTTGAAAGTTTCTGGCAAACCCCCATTTCTTGTTGTAATTGTTGCACACCCATATGCAGCTGACTCCATTGCTGTACGACCAAATGGCTCTAGCCATCTAGAAGGTACAACAGATATTGAGGCTTTTTTATAATAATCTAAAATTTCATCATGTTTAACCCAATCCAAAATTTTAAAATTTTCATGAATAAAATTAAACTTTTCCCTCGGTTCGTTACCTATGGCTATTGCCTTCCATGATTTGTACTTATCTAGAATTTTAATAACTGCTTTTCCATATAAATCAAAACCTTTAGACGAATTAAGTTTTCCAGAAAAAATAATCAAATTATTTTTTTTGGGAAATTTTTTTAATGGTTTTATAGCTGGATATAAAATTTCACAATTATTTCGATGATTAAAAGGCAGGCCTTCAAAAAATTTATCTTTTACCCAACGACTTACAAAATAAATCTGACTGGTATTTTCTGCTATAAATATTCTATCATTGACAGTTTTGGATGACCTCATGTCTTGAGGATTGTTGTGAAATATGAATATCAATTTTGATGATATTTTTTTTTTAATTAAATATAAAAGAGACTCTGGTCTATTGTGGATTTCAATGATTTTAAAGGGATTCTTTAAATGATAATCATAAAGGTGTTTTGTATATTGAATATTTTTTCTTATATAAGTTTTGTCTAGATTAATACTTATAAAATTTTTTGTTAACGGTTTATCTTTTTTATTTAAATTACCAAATATTAAAGTTTGATTTTTTAATTTACTGATTGATAAATAATCCTTAACCCAAATTGATGCTGCTCCAGCTTTATTGAGGTTATATTTTTCTTTATAGGGTAGTAAAATTGCAATATTTTTTTTCATTTAAAATCTACTATTTTTAATAGTAATAAATCTTTTTTTTTCTTTTGCTAATGTTTTGTTATCTATTTTATTTTTTTTTAAACCTATTATATTAACTTTAGCTTTTTTGATTGGCTTCCCATAATATACATAACCAGGCTCAATTTTATTTTTTTTAACTATAATAGAACCCATACCAATTAAACTATATGATCCTATTAATTGATTTTGATGTATAATCGTCCTTAACCCTAAATTTGATCCATTCATAATATAAACATTTCCACCTAATAGAACATTACTACTTAATGTAACGTTATCTTCTATATAACAATCATGATCAATTGTTGTTGAATTCATAAAATAATTATTATTTCCAATATAAGTTTTTTTAGTTAAAGATGTTGGTAAATGAATATTGCAAAATTCGTTGAATGTGTTGTTGTTACCAATATAAATCAAACCAGAAGATTTTTTTTTTGGCCATTGAGCTGAATTACCAATAACAACATAGGGTCCGATTGTATTACCCCTTCCTATCTTTATCTTTTTCCAATTTATTACAGCAGTTTTATGGACAAAGTTTCCCTTTATTTTCTTAAAATTAAGCATTTAAATTATTCAAATATTTATTTTTTATTATTAACCTCAATTTAACATCTTTTTTTAATTTATACTCTTCTTTCATTGCAAGAGATTTTGTTTTGTATTTCTTTTTATAAATTATAGTCCACTTTTTTCCACGTGTATATTTTGCACCCTTTGAACTGTTGTGTAGTTTTAATCTGTTAAGCAAATTATTAGTATAACCAACGTATGAATAAATGCGATTTTGACTCACTGATATCAGCATATAAACAGAATAAATCATTTTTGTGGCGGTCCCTGGGGGAATCGAACCCCCCTTTGCAGGATGAAAACCAGCTGTCCTAACCGATAGACGAAGGGACCATGTTGTGATCTTTTATTTTAAAAGTTGTTATTTATCAAGTTATATTAATCTATAGAATTAAATCTTTTATCGTTAATTGAAGTGAGTTTTTATTGTTCCAAAAATTTTCATTAATTTGTCCAACAAAATTTAAATTCTTTTTATATCCCAATAGATATTCGCCAATTTTAGTATTAATCGAATTGAAACAAATTGATTTTATTGAAAAACCTGTTTTAGATTTTAAAATTGTTGAAATATGTTTATCCTTAATAATGTTATTTTTAATGATTTTAAGATCTTTAATTAGAAATGTAGGCAATGGATTCCCTGTACCAAATGGACCAATTATCTTTATATCATTAAAAAAATCTTTATTAAGAGCTAGTGAGGAAATTTCAGCGTCATAATTAAAAAAATTATTTTTAATTGAATTACATTTATCTGAATAATCTTTATATATAAAATTTTTAAATGTTTCTAGTTTATCTTTGCCCAATGTAAAACCAGCAGCCATATTGTGTCCACCACCAGATATTATAATCTTCTCATCTAGAGCTTTTTTAATTACTTGGCCAATATTAAAATTAATAATAGATCTAGCAGAACCTTTTAAATTATTATTAGAGCTAGTTATAACGATCGCAGGTTTATTAAAATAATCATTTAAACGTGCTGCTATAATACCAATCAAACCTTCATTAATGCTTGGATTATAATAAATAATTATATCTTTATTTTCTTTTTCAATTTTTTTAAAATCAATTTCATTGATGATTATAGTCTCTATTTTCCTTCTTTTTTGGTTTAAGAAAAATAGTTCTGCAGCCCTCTTTTTTATTACATCATATTTAGTGGATGTTAGCAATTCAGTTGCATAACTAGATTTTCCAAGTCTTCCCCCAGAGTTTAATATTGGTCCAATCAAAAAACCTAAATCTTCAATATTGATTTTATTATTTTTATTAGAAAGCTTGTATAATTCATAAAAGACTTCATTATTATTAAAATCAAAATTTTCTAGAGCAGTAATTGATATAAGCCTATTTAATTTTCTTAATGGCATTACATCACAAACTGTAGCCAATAAAACATGTATCAAATATTTATTAATATCAAAACTTGAATTAATTTTTTTTATTAATAAATCAATAAAAAAATAAACAAGTGCTGATGCACAAAAATAATTGTACTCGATATAACCATTATCTTTTTTTGGATTGATTATCATATTTGCTTCAGGATAAGGCTTGTTAATTTCGTGATGGTCTATAATTATTGATTTAATATTATTTTTGTTTAAAAAACCTACTGCCTCATTTGAATTTGAGCCGCAATCAACCATTATTATTAATTTTGGTTTTTTTTTAATTAGTTTTTCAAATAATACTTTACTTGCTCCATAACCATCTTTCTCTCGATCTGGGATATAATAAAAAAAAGGTTGTTTGATATGTTGAAAAAAGTTTACTAGTAAAGATGTTGCCACAGAACCATCAACATCATAATCGCCTAATATACATATATTTTCTTTATTATTTATACTTTCACATAAAAGATTTATTGACTGGTTAAAATCTGAATTATTTTTAAAAATATTGATTAAATGTGAGTTATTCTCAATAGAAGATATTTCGTCATTATCAAAATTTCTAGAAATTATTAATTTAGAAATTATTTCTGAAAATTTATGATCTTGTTTTAATTTTTCTACTAGATTTTTACTTACTTTTTTTTCTTCCCATTGCTTACCAGAAATGGAGATCATTCCTTTAGTGGATTAACCGTCTTTATAATTTTTTTAAGCTTAGAACTTTTATGAGTAACTAGAGTTTCTGATGTATATTTTTCATCTTGTATTTTTATACCAGACATAACGTTACTTGATGTAATACCTGTCGCACAAAAAATTGAATCTCCTTTTATAATTTCACTGAGCTCATATTTTCTATCAAGATCTAATATTCCCATATTTTTGGCTTGAATAATATCTTTTTCATTATCAAATATAAATCTACCTTGAAAATGACAGTCATAAACATCAAGGGCACTTGCTGCCAATACTCCTTCAGGACCCCCTCCTATACCTAAAAAGATATCAACATTATATTTGGGGTCCGATACATATAAGGCACCTAACACATCACCATCTGTAATAAGTTTTAAATTAACATTTAAATCTTTTAGCTCATCGATTATCTTTTTATGTCTAGGTCTATCTAAAATACAGGCTGTAACTGATTTAATGCTTTTATTTTTGTAACTTGCTAGATTTGTTATATTTTTTTTTAAAGAATTATCTAAATCAATTAAGCCTTTTTCAATTGGCCCTGTAGCAATTTTATTCATATAAGTTTCAGGAGCATTAAAAAGATTTCCTTTTTCCGCAATAGCAATAACTGCTATGGCACCAGGTAAATTATTAGCTGCAAAATTAGTCCCCTCAACAGGATCAACGGCTATATCAAAATTTGGTCCATCTTTAGTTCCAAGAAGTTCACCAGTATAAAGCATTGGCGCTTCATCCAAAGACCCTTCACCTATTACAACTTGTCCATTCATAGATATTTTATTTAATTCTGTTCGCATTGAGTCAACAGCAGCTTGATCTGCTGCTATTTTATCTTTCTTTCCAACTAAATAAGATGAAGCAAGAGCTGCTTTTGATGAAACTTTAATGAATTGATCAATAAACTTTTTATCTATTGTCATTAAATTTTTTCGTCCATAGCTTTAGAAGAATTTATAACATTTTCAAATTCCCTTAGACGTTTATAAACGCTAGCTAACTCTATAATAGTAGGCCAAGCCTTCAATAAATATTGCATAGATCCCTCAACTCTTCCAAAAGCTCTTATTATTTGCTGCATAACACCTAATGTTACAACACCAGCTACAATTGCTGGTGCTAAAAAAACATAAGCTGATAACACATTTGCTTGTAAGTAAGCCATACGACCAATATTAAAATATAAATAACGTAAATAGCTTAAAAAATGAATTGATCGGACATCATCAAATAATTCATTAATAGTTTTGGGTCTAATGTTGTTATCATCTTCTGCTACTACAAGTATTTTCCTATATGCAGCTTCTTTTTTTTGAAGATCATATTCCACGCCAACTAAACGTAATATCCATCCAAGTCCTATTAAGAATGCTGTACCACCTAATGTCCAAATTAATGCACCAGTTATTAACCCATACTGCCATTCACCAAAAAAGAAAATCGGTATACCAATTGATAATCCTAAAAGAATTGGAACAAATTGTATTAATACCATAACTGACTCAATAAAACTTGTACCCAGTGACTCCATAATACGTGTAAATTTTATTGTATCTTCTTGAACTCTTTGTGAGGCACCTTCTATTTTTCGAGCTTTATCATAGACAGAATGGTACCATTCTACCATCGCAGTTCTCCATCTAAAAAGAAAGTGAGCTGTAAAAAAACTAATCGCTACGTAAAGAGCAATATACATACCGGCCAAAGTAATAAATGAGGCTAAACTTGACCAATATTCATCTATAGTAATTGCATTAGGGGCCGCAAGAGCTTTTTGAATCATATCGTAGAATTGACCGAACCATTCATTAATTTCTACATCAATTTTAACCTGAACCCACAATGAAGATAAAATTACAAACGAGCCTAACCATGCCCATATTTGCCATTTTTTTTCAGTAAAAAATTTAAACATTTTATGCTATTTAAGAAAATTATCAGCGTAAGATCTTTTTACAACTTTTCTTTTATTTGGATCAATAATTTCAAAATCTATCTTATTTTTTTTTGCATAATTTAAAGCTAACTCTTTTGAACTAAATTCCAATCTAAGCTCAGAGTTGGTATCTGATGAAGTCTCCCAACCCATAAGGGGGTTGATACCTGGATCTTTAGTTTCAAATTCAATAACCCATTTTTCATCATTCTTTGTACCAGACTGCATTGCAGTTTTTGTAGGTATATAAATTTTAGCTTTTTTCATAATAATGGTCGGGGCGGCAGGATTTGAACCTGCGACCCTCTGGTCCCAAACCAGATGCGCTACCAGGCTGCGCTACGCCCCGATTGATGTACTAATACAGTAGATATTAATTTTTTCAAAGGATAAATAACATCTAAGATAAGGCTTTTTAGACAGAATCTGATATAAATCCACTATGATAATTACTTGTACTAAATGCAGTAAAAAATTTGAAATTAATTCAGATTTAATCCCTGATAGTGGCCGTTTGTTAGAGTGTAGTGCATGTTCACATCAATGGTTTTTTAAAAAAGAAATAGAAATTACAAAACAAAATATTAGTACTCAAAATTTTAAAATAGATAAACCTAATGAAACTGTTTTTGTAAATTTAAAAAAAGATACTAAAACAATAAAAAAAATTAACAAAACTAACAAAAAAACAATTAAATCAAATCCTATTGAAGCTGAAAATTACCCATCATCACTTGATATATCCACAACAGACAAAAAAATTGGTTTTTTGAATATCATTATTTTATTTATGATATCTTTTGCAGCATTTATAGTTTTTATCGACACACTTAAAACACCAGCAAGTATTTTTTTTCCAGAGATAGAAGTAATTCTTTATAATTTATATGAAACTTTTAAAGATATAGTCTTATTTTTAAAAGATTTAATTTAAAAAAATGATTAAAAATTTATCAAAACCTTTTATATGGTTCTTTAAATTAGAGGCAGCAAGTGGTTTAGTTTTACTTATTGCTGCAATATTAGCATTAATAGTAAGCAACTCAAACTTTAGTGATCTTTATTTTCAAATATTAGATCAATATTTATTCATAGGAATTAATAATTTTGGTTTAAAACTTTCAGTACATCATTGGATAAATGATTTATTAATGGCAATATTTTTCTTTTTTGTAACATTGGAAATTAAAAGAGAATTTATACAAGGTGAACTTTCGAATTTAAAAAAAGCCTTATTGCCAATTATTGCTGCTGTTGGTGGAATGATAATCCCTGCTCTTTTTTATATTGTTGTAAATTTCGATAGTGTCGAAACTTTAAATGGTTGGGCGATACCCTCTGCTACTGATATAGCATTTTCATTAGGTATACTATCTTTACTAGGATCTAGAGTACCCATTTCATTAAAAATCTTTTTGACTGCTTTAGCAATAATTGATGATCTTGGTGCAATACTAATAATTGCTTTTTTTTATTCAGGCGACCTAAGTGTTTTATACCTTGGTCTAATTTTAATCTCTTATATATTTTTATTAATTTTAAACAAATTTGGTGTAAAAACTTTTTTGCCTTATTTGTTGATAGGAGCATTCATGTGGTATTTCACTTATAAGTCCGGCATTCACGCAACGATAGCTGGAGTACTTCTTGCAACTACGATACCTCACAGAATTAAAGAAAAAGACTTTTCATTATTAATCAAACTAGAGCACGCAATAAGTCCATACGTTGCTTTTTTAATAATGCCTATATTTGCTTTTGCCAATGCTGGTGTTTCATTAGATGGGTTATCATTATCATCACTATTGCAACCAGTCCCCTTAGGCATCCTTCTAGGATTGTTTTTTGGAAAGCAAGTTGGTGTAATGTTGTTTTCATTTATAGCGGTTAAACTTGGTGCTGCTCAAATGCCTGATAATTCAAGTTGGCTAAGTTTATATGGTGTATCAATTTTAACAGGTATTGGTTTTACCATGAGTTTATTTGTTGGTAATTTGGCCTTTATTGAAAATTTGGAATACATTGATGGTGTAAAAATTGGTGTTTTAGCAGGCTCATTATTATCAACTATTTGTGGATATTTTTTATTATTATTTACTTCAAAAAAATGATCTATGTCTTATAAAAATATTTCACTAATAATTATTATAACAATTATGTTTTCTTTTTTTAATAAAGTTCAGGCAAATTACGAAAAAAACTTTTTTGATTTATCAATAAAAGATATTGATAATAAAGTTGTTCATTTTAAACAATATAAAGATAAAACTATTCTTCTAGTTAATGTTGCTAGTCAATGTGGATTTACAAAACAATATACTAGCCTTCAAACACTTTATGAAAAATACAAAAACCAAGGTTTCATTGTTATTGGCATCCCATCAAATCAATTTGGAGGCCAAGAACCTGGTTCTAACAAGGAAATCAAAGATTTTTGTGAAACTAATTTTAATATTACATTTCCTATTACAGATAAAGTTGATGTTAAGGGTGATAACGCTCATCAAATTTACCAATGGGCCAAAAAAAATCATGGAAAATCTACGGTACCAAAATGGAATTTTCATAAAATTCTAATCAATAAAAATGGAAGAATACAGGATACTTTCAATTCTTTTGTCGACCCGCTATCTAAAAAAATTATCAATCAAATAGAATCAATACTATAAATTAACACTAATTCCATCAAATCCAGGACTTATACTTCTTGGTAATTTTTTTTTTAATTGATCGTAATCTAAATCACTATGCATATTTGTTAAAATTGTTTTCTTTGGTTTTAGAAAATTAACTATATCTAAAACTTGTGATAAATTAAAATGTGCTGAGTGGTTTTTATACCATAAACAATCGATGATTAAAAAATCAAGTTTCATTAATCTTTTATAATCTTTTTTATAAAATGAGCTTATATCACTAGCATAAGCCAATCTTTTATTAATTAGATAACATGTACTATCTATATTACCATGTTTAGCGGGAAAAGTTTCAATTAATAGTTTTTCATTATTAAATTTGAATAGATTTTTTTTTTTTAAAATATTTAGTTTTAAAGTTGAGGGGTATCCATCAGATGATTTGAAGCAATATTTAAATGTTGAATATAAATATTTACTGGTTTTTAAATCTGCAAAAACAGGTATTTGTTTTTTCTTTATCAAAAAAAATGGCCTTAGATCATTTATTCCATGAGTTTGATCTGCATGGAGATGAGTATAAAAGACTTTATCTATATTTCTAATTTTATTATTTAGTAATTGTTGTCTTAAATCTGGTGATGTATCAATTAAAAAATTTTGATTATTAAATTTAATTAGTGCAGAACATCTTGTTCTGTAATTTTTCTTATTTTTTAAATTACAGCTACCATAATAACCATCAGCCCTTGGCACACCCATTGAGCTACCACTACCTAAAATTATAAATTTAATTGCCATTATTTATTCAGATATTAAATAATCTATTAAAATTATCAGTAGTTAAAATTGACATTTCTTGAGTTGTTTTAGATTTAATTGTAGATAATTTTTCTAGAGTGTATTTAATAAAACTAGGTTCATTTTTCTTACCTCTCATTGGAATTGGAGCTAAAAAAGGACTGTCCGTCTCAATAAGTAGTTTTTCTGAGGGAATTTCTTTAAAAGTATTCTGTAAATCAGTACTATTTTTAAATGTAATAATTCCACTAGCAGAAAAAAAAGCCTCTAATTTCATTAATTTTTTTGCAAAACTCAAAGAACCAGTGAAGCAATGCATTAGGATTTTTAGATTTGAAGATTTATAAGAATTCAAAATATCAAATGTTTCTGCTTCTGCATTTCTAGAATGTATAATTATAGGAATTTCGAGTTCTATAGAAGCTTCTATATGTGCTTTGAAACTATCAATTTGTTTAATTCTATCGCTATTATTGTAAAAAAAATCTAATCCAGTCTCACCTACTCCAATAATTTTGTGATTATGTTTTACTTTTTCAATTATAGTTTCTTTATTCACAACATCATTTTGAGTTTCATGTGGGTGAATACCAAAAGTTCCAAAAATAATGTCATCTTGTTGGATAATTGATTTGATTTTTTCAAAACTAGAAAATGTTGTACAAATAGTTAAAAGTTTAGATATTCCAACTTCTTTAGATCTTTTAATTATATCATCAATATTTCCGTGTAATGGTTCGTGATCTAAATGGCAATGAGAATCAATCATTTTTTTTTTCAATTTTTTTAAACAATATATCAATTTTATTTATTGGGTCACCAGATTTAAGTTTATCATGAGAGGCTATACTCTCCAAAGATATTGAATTGGATTCTAAATTAAAGATTTTCAAAACCTTATCTATCGTTTGTGGAATAATTGGATATAACATAAAGGAAATTTTTCTAATTACTTCTAATGATGTGTATACTATAGTATTCAATCTATTTAAATCCTCCTTTTTTTTCCACGGTTCTTGGTCATTAAAATATTTATTAGCCTCAAACAATGCATTAATAATAAAATCAATATAAAAATTTATATTTTGTTTATCAACTTCATCTCTAATATTATCTAGATTGTCAGTAAATTTATTAAGTATCCTTAGATCTTCATTATTAAATTTATTAATTTCTGGTATTTTTGCGGAACAGTTTTTTTGTGCAAAAGCCGTAACTCTTTGGCATAAGTTTCCAAAATTATTTGCTAAATCACTATTAATGCAATCTTCCAACCTCTCTTGAGAAATATTTCCGTCATTTCCAAAAGAAACTTCTTTAATTAAATAATATCTTAATGGATCAAGTCCGTAGGTTTTAATAATTTGTAATGGATCTAGAATATTGCCTTTTGATTTAGACATTTTTTCATCACCAGACAAAATCCAACCATGACCATATACTTTAAGTGGCAGTGGAATATTTGCAGCCATTAAAAAAGCTGGCCAATATACTGCATGAAATCGAAGAATATCTTTACCAATTAAATGAACCGACGCAGGCCAAAATTTCTTAAATAGTTCACTATCTATTTTGGGATAATCTAAAGCACTTATGTAATTTGTTAGAGCATCTAGCCACACATAAATTACATGTTCAGAATCATTTGGAACTTTAATGCCCCAGGAAAAAGTCTTTCGACTGATTGATAAATCTTTCAAACCACTTTTTACAAAACTAATTACTTCATTTTTTCTAGATTTGGGTAGAATAAAATCTTTATTTTGTTCATAATGATTCAATAATTTATCTTGCCATTTTGATAGTTTAAAAAAGTAAGATTCTTCCTCTATCCACTCAACAGGAGAACCAGAGGATACAGAAATTTTATTTCCATTTTTCTCTTCAATCTCATCAGCATTATAAAATGCTTCATCCGAAACTGAATACCAGCCTGAATATTTTGAAAGGTAAATGTCACCATTCTTTACAAGTTCAGACCATAAATATTGTACAGTTTTTTTATGTCTTTCTTCAGTAGTTCTTATAAAGTCAGTATTTGATAAGTTTAAAATTTCTGAAAGATTTCTAAAAGTTTGGCTTATTTCATCACAAAAAGTTTGAGGGTCAACGTCATTTTTTTCTGCAGCTCTTTGAATTTTTAAACCATGCTCATCCGTACCTGTAAGAAAACAAACATCAAAACCATCAATACGTTTAAACCTAGCAAAAAAATCAGCAATTATACTTGAATAAGCATGTCCCATGTGTGGTTTTGCAGAGGGGTAATATATAGGGGTTGATATATAGAAATTTTTAGGCATTTAATAATTTTGTTTTGAACTCTAAAAATAAACTTTCCTCATCTAAATTAAATTTGTTTGTACTATAAATCTTACTCATAAAATCATGATACGTTTTAATAAAGTTATTTTTATTATTTGATACTTTATATTCGTTCACAAAAAATAACTGAATAAGATCAACTAATAATTCTTTGACGTAAGTATTTTTTTTATAACTATTATTATCGATTAAATTAATTAGAATTTCATCTAATGATTGATTTTTTAAATCAATCTTTGTTTCATTAGCATAATTGATTAATCTAAAAATTTGTCCTGGACTACTATAGTGATTTACTAAATTCTCATTCAGCACTTCAAAAATATTTTTATTCACTATTTTATTTGTAACGGACACAACTTCTTTAAAATTCAGATTAATTTTAAAAGTGAGACAACGAGAAATTAAAGTTGGTAATATTTTAGTTTCATTATTATGAATTAGTATAAAAAATAAATTTTTTTTTGGTTCTTCAACAATCTTTAATAATGCATTAATAGAACTTTTATTTAGACTTTCAATATTATCAATAAGTACAAATCTAGGATTATCATTAAAATTTGACTTATTTACATAAGTTATCATTGTCCTGATTTGTTCAATATCAATAGTTTTTTTTCCTTCAAAAATATCAATTAAATAAAAATTAGGGTGTGTGCTGTTTTGTATTAATTTAAAAGTTTTATTCTCAACATCTATTACATTATTAATTTTATCGTACTTATTATTTTCATTTTGTGAACACACATAATTAATAATATGATATGCTAATGTTGATTTGCCTAAACCTTTTTTACCAGAAAATAAAATCTTGTTAGGTAATCTATTTTCATCATATAGAGACGCACATTCTTTAAAATAGCTCTCTAAG
>JAOIRP010000012.1 GCA_028221385.1 Candidatus Pelagibacter sp. | reverse complement strand
GGGAATTTTTTATAAACCAGAGACTAAAAAAAAACTTTCAAATAAATTAAATTATAAATCATCTGAAAATTTAAAATCTAAAAGCACTTTTAATGTCAATTTAAACAAAGCCTCCTATAAGAATATATTCAATAAATTTAAAAAAAAAATCAAATCAGGTGAAACATATCAGATAAAAATTTGCACAAAATATAGAAAGAATTCAAAAATAGATGCATTAGATTTTTTTTGTAGATTGACTAAAAGTAATATGGCTCCAGAGGCTTTTATGATAAATGATAAAGATTATTCAATCATTAGCTGCTCTCCTGAGAATTTAATAACAAAAACTAAAAACATAATTTCAACAAAGCCAATTGCTGGTACGTTAAAAAAATCAAAAAAACTTAACAAATCAAAAGCATTGAGTTTTTTCAAAAAAAATATTAAAGAAACCAAAGAACACAATATGATTGTTGATATGGAGAGAAGTGATTTATCAAAAATCTGTGAAGTTGGCTCTGTAAGAATTATAAAAAAGAAAATAGTTGAAGAATATAAAGACCTTTATCACTATGTAAGCTTAATAGCTGGAAAATTAAAGAAAAACACATCAACTTTAGAAATTATAAAAGCTATGATGCCTGGAGGGTCGGTAATAGGCTGCCCTAAAATTAGCACTCTTAATTTGTTAAATAAGCAGGAAAAAGAAAATCGAAATATTTATACTGGTAGCTTTGGATATTTAAAATTTAATGGTGATATGAGATTTAATATAATAATTAGATCAATTTTAAATTATCAAAATCAATCAGAAATATCAGTTGCTTCAGGAGTGGTAATAGACAGTAATGCATCTCATGAATTTAATGAAAATTATATAAAAGCTAAAGCTTTAATAGATTTATATAAATGATTTATATTATTGATCATAAAGATTCTTTTACCCACAATGTTGTTCATCAATTCTCAAGATTTGATAAAGTAGAATGTGATAATTATAATGATATAAATGAAACAAAGTTAAAAAAATCTAATGTGCTGGTATTTTCTCCAGGACCAGGGGCGCCAAAAGATTATCCACTGACATCAAGAATTTACAAAAAATACAAAGGAAGAAAGAAAATTATTGGTATTTGTTTAGGTTTTCAACAAATTTTATACTGTGAAAAAGGTAAAATTATTGAACAAAATAAGATTTATCATGGTTTCCAATCAAAAATAAAAACTACAAACAAAAGTCTTTTATTTAAAAAAGATCAAAAATTCACTGTAGGTAGATATCATTCATTAAAATTAAAAGAGCCTTTTATTGCAAAAAATTTTGAAATTACGATGAGGTGTGCTATTTCAAATGTCGCAATGGCTATAGAAAATAATAATGAAAAAATATATGGATTTCAATTTCACCCAGAATCTTTTTTAACTGAAAATGGTAACTTACTTATTAAAAAAATCCTATCAGCGTAAAACCTTAAAGGAAATAAAGTTTCAAGATCTATGGGGTGATCGTGGTGTTTTTACTACAATGATGATATTTGGCAAACCAGCTAAAATTTTATTCTTTAAAAAACATATCGAAAATTTGATTAAATCGGCAAGACATTACAAATTAAATAAACCAGAACTTAAGAAAAATGTTCTTAGCTTGATAAAAAAAAATATTGATAAAAAAAAATCATACAATCATTTACTTAGAGTTGCTTTAAATAATAAAACAATTTCTATTTCATTAAGAAAAAGAGTTACACCTAAACTAAAATTTAATTTAAAGTTAATTAAATACAAAAGAGAGGATCCAGAGTTTAAAAATTTAAAATATAAAATGATATTAAAACATTTATCAAAAATGGATAATTCATCATCAGATGTTGCTTTAAGTTCTCATTATAAAATATTAGAAAGTGGAACTTCCAATATTCTACTCATAAAAGACGATAAAGTTTATTCGCCATTAGAGGGAATTTATAAAGGAATAACTTATAAATTTTTTAAACAGAAATTAAAAAGAATTATTAATAAAAATATTTTTATTAAAACGTTAAATAACTATGATGAAATTTTACTTGTTGGATCAGGTAAGGGAGTGGCTTCAATTGAAACAATTAAAAATATAAAATGGAAAAGAAAAAGTCTAAATTTTTACAAAAAATTGTCCTATATTTATAATAAGGAAATTTCAAAATGTTCGATCTATAAATAAAAAATATGAAAGACCCAAATAATCCATGTTTATTTTGTAATATTAAAGAAAGTGGGTTGGCAAAAGAAAATGATTTAGCATATGCAAGTTACGACTCTTATCCAGTTGCTGAAGGGCATTGTTTGGTTATACCAAAAAGACATGTGAAAGATTACTTTGATTTATCTGATGAAGAAATTTTAGCTTGTAACGATTTGATTAAAGAAATTAAGAATGAAATTATTGAAAAAGACAATTCTGTTAAAGGATTTAATATAGGATCAAATGCTGGAAAAATTTCTGGTCAATCAATTTTACATTGTCATATTCATTTAATACCTAGAAGAGCTGGAGATGTAGAAAATCCCCAAGGTGGAATAAGATCAGTGATTCCCTCAAAACAACATTATAAACGTAAATCATAAGTTGTATTTTGCAATTAATTGCGTCGGATATTACGGTTGATTATTATTTCAACTGTACTAGAAACATCTCAATAAGTTAAAATTCTATCAAAAGAGTAAAATTATGATGACAGTTAATCCATATGCTACACTTGCAGAAAGTATACCTTCAGCAGTAATTCAGGGCTTCGTATTAGTAATGTTAGCTCTAATTTTCTTTGGAACTGTTATTCAAATGATACACCATAAAAACATTACTTATTTTTTTAATAACGCAAAAAAAGCAAAATTATCTGCAGAAAGAGAACTTAGCACAGGCCATAAAGCGGCGATAATTGCAAAAACAGTTGTCCATGACATTGCAACTACAGCTGAACTTGGAATTGGCAAAAGAAGAGTAGCCCATGTATTAGGTATGTGGGGAACTATTTTGTTTTGGGTCGCTTCTGTAGTTATGATCTTTTGTTATTCTTCAGTTGGTGCTGTTACCCCAGATATTTGGCCAATGATGTGGCACGTGGGTGCAATAATGACTTGCATAGGTGGTTATTGGTTTTGGTTATTTTTAAGAGTAGATGTTCTAGCCGAAGCACACCCTTGGTACAGAATTATAAAAGCTGATTTATTTGTTCTAACCTTATTAGCTTGTGCAACATTTGGTTTGGCATGGTCATACACACAATCTTTGAATTTAGAAAATAGATGGGATGATAAAGTTTATTTATTTTTATATATTTTATCAAACATTGCGTTATTTGGTGGAGTATACTGGTCTAAATTTGCCCATATGTTTTATAAACCAGGTGCAGCAATCCAAAAAAATTTAGCAGAAGCTGATGGTTCAAGAGATAATCTTCCTCCATTAGCTGAAGCACCAAAACAATTTGGCTTAGGTATTAAAAGAGAACAACCAAAACATTATTAATATGATAAATTTAAAAAAGGAGAAAAAATAATATGTCAACATTTGTATATATGACGAGATGTGACGGATGTGGTCACTGTGTAGATATTTGTCCATCAGATATAATGCACATAGATGAAAATATTAGACGTGCAAAAAATATTGAACCTAATTTTTGTTGGGAATGTTATTCATGCGTAAAAGCATGCCCTAATCATGCAATTGATGTAAGAGGTTATGCTGATTTTGCTCCTATGGGACACAGCGTTAGAGTTAGACGTGAAGAAGAAAAAGGAACAATCTCTTGGAAAATTAAATTTAGAAATGGAACTACAAAAGATTTTGTTTCACCGATTACAACTAAGCCATGGGGGAAATTTATTCCAAAATTGGCTGAAGGTGATAAACCAAACCAAGGTGAAATTAATTCACAAAGACTTTATACAGAACCTCAAGGTTTAAATATTGATGGAGAATTACCATCAGTACCAAAAGATTCATTTAAAAAAGGAGTTTACTATTAATGGCTAAGCACAAGACACATTATGAAGATTGTGACGTTCTAGTTGTTGGTGGTGGTATGGCTGGTACTGGTGCTACTTTCGAAGCAAGACACTGGGGAAGAGACATGAAAATTATTTGTGTAGAGAAAGCTAACATTGATAGAAGTGGAGCTGTTGCTCAAGGTTTGTATGCTATTAACTGCTACATGGGTATGCAGTGGGGAGAAAACCAACCAGAAGATCATGTAAGATATGCACGTAATGATTTAATGGGAATGGTCAGAGAAGATTTAGGTTACGATATGGCTCGTCATGTTGATTCAACTGTTCACATGTTTGATGAGTGGGGTTTGCCAATGATGAAAAATGAAAAAACTGGCCGTTATCTCAGAGAAGGTAAATGGCAAATTATGATTCACGGTGAAAGCTATAAGCCAATTGTTGCTGAAGCTGCTAAGAAATCTGCTGATAAAATTTATAATAGAATTATGATTACTCACCTTTTAATGGATGAGTCTAAAGAAAATAGAGTGGGTGGAGCAGTAGGATTTAACATGAGAACTGGAGATTTTCATGTTTTTAGATCAAAAACAGTTATTGTTGCAGCTGGTGGAGCATCACATATTTTTAAACCAAGAGCAGTTGGAGAAGGAATGGGAAGAACGTGGTATGCACCTTGGAGTAATGGCTCAGCTTATGCTTTACCTATTGCTGTTGGAGCTAAAATGACTCAAATGGAAAATAGAATTGTCTTATGTAGATTTAAAGATGGTTATGGTCCTGTTGGAGCTTATTTTTTACACCTTAAAACTTATACACAAAATGCAAATGGAGAGAATTACGAGAAGAAATGGTACGACCAAACTAAAGAGTTAGTTGGTGAATATATCGATCATCATCCGACACCAACATGTTTGAGAAACCATGCATTTATTCAAGAAACTATAGCAGGTGGCGGACCAATTCATATGGTTACAACTGAGGCTTTTCAAGATCCACATTTAGAAACTGTGGGTTGGGAAAATTTTTTAGGTATGACTGTTGGACAAGCTGTTGTTTGGGCCTCTCAAAACATTGATCCGAAATATACAAACCCTGAATTAACTACATCTGAACCTTATGTTATGGGTTCACATGCAACATGTTCTGGAGCATGGGTTAGTGGTCCTGAAGACCTGTCACCACCAGAATATTTCTGGGGTTATAACAGAATGTTAACTATTGATGGTTTATTTGGTGCAGGTGACACGGTAGGGGGTAGTGCTCATAAGTTTTCTTCTGGGTCATTTACAGAGGGTCGTTTAGCTGCAAAAGCAGCTGTTAAATATATTGAAGATCAAAAAGCAGAAGGTATTAAGGTTACAGATAAGCAGTGTGATGACTTTAAAGCTGCTGTATTTAAACCGCTTGATACATATCAAGTAGCACAAAATGAGATTACTGGTGGAACGGTCTCACCAAGCTATATTTCTCCTATTCAAGGATTACAACGTCTACAAAGAATTATGGATGAATATGTTGGTGGTATTGCAACTAATTATATGACCAATGGAAACATGCTTAAAAGGGGCTTAGAGCTTTTAGCTTGGTTAGAAGAAGATTTAGAAAAAGTAGGTGCAGAAGATCTTCACCAATTAATGAGAGCATGGGAATTAAAACATAGAGCATTAACTTCTCAGTGTGTAACAGAACACACAATGTTCCGTGAAGAAACTCGTTGGCCTGGATATTATTATAGAGGCGATCATATGAAATTAGATGATGATAATTGGCACTGCTTGACTGTTTCAAGGCGTGACCCCAAAACAGGTAAATTTTCTATGGAAAAGGTGCCCGTTTATCACATTGTTGATGAAAACGAGAAGAAAAAAGCTTCTTAAAAATAATTAGAGTTTACCTATGGATCTTCTAGAGAAATCCGATGCTGAAATTATAGAAATTGCCAAACCTATCTGGAATAATTTGGTTAGATCTTCAAATTTGAAAGATTATGGTGGTTTTACAAAAGATTTTGGAACACAAATGTTATTTGGAGCTAATGAAGTAGAGCTTGGGAAACAATGGTCAAATAATAAACTTTTAACAAGTTTGGCAGACAATTATGAAGCTTTTGGATGCCTTAGAAGAGGTAAGAATATTACGGTACTTTTTAAACAAAGGAGCAAAGAGATTGAGGGTGAATTTTTAGGTCGACTGGTACTAGGTACAGAAGGAGATGAGATCAAAGTCTTTGGAGCCACAATCTATTAATCTAAAAAAATAATCTTTTTAATTATTTTCATTTACAAGAAATAATTATTTGACAATTGGTTAACCCGTGTTAATGACGGTAGTACATGCCTGAAATTATTAAAAATTTACCTAACGAGATCAAAAAAAACAAACTTAAAACAGGCATTTTCATAGGACTTTCTGCATATTGGGGATTAATTTTGATTGGCACTTTTTTATCAATCAACTAATAATTTTTAGTAAAATCTATATATTGACATCATTATACTTCAGGAATATCCATTAAATAATTATCTATGGAAGTATTTTTACCAATAGCAGAAGTATCAGTTAATATAGTTGCAATTTTTTCATTAAGTGCTGTTGTTGGAATTCTTTCAGGTTTATTTGGTGTGGGTGGAGGCTTTTTAATGACACCATTTTTAATTTTCTTAGGTGTTCCACCAACTTATGCAGTTGCGAATGAAGCAAATAATATACTTGCTACTTCAGTATCAGGCTCAACTACGCATTATTTAAAAGATACACTTGATTATAAGATGGGTTTTATGATTGTAATTGGTGGAGCGATTGGGACTCTTATAGGAATTTGGACATTCACTTATTTCAAAGGGATAGGAAAAATTGATATCGTTATCTCTTTAGCATACATGTATATACTTGCAATTATTGGGACTGCTATGCTTGTTGAGGGTCTTGGTGAAATTGAAAAAGCAAGAAAAAAAATCATAACAAAAAAAAAATTGCATGTGCATTACTGGATACATGGACTTCCATTAAGAATGAGATTTCAAAAGTCAAAATTATATGAGAGTGCATTCACACCAATTATAATAGGTTTAATTGTAGGATTTATTGCTGCTATAATGGGGATAGGTGGAGCTTTTATTTTAGTTCCAGCAATGATTTATATTATTGGAATGCCAACAAGATTAATTCCAGGTACATCTTTATTTGTTACAATCTTTGTTAGTGTTATAGTAACTTTTTTACATGCATTCAATTATGGTTCTATTGATTTAATTTTAGTATTTATGCTTGTTACAGGCTCTATTATTGGAGTTCAAGTTGGTCAAAAATTAGGAGAGTCTGTTGACAGCACAGGATTAAAAACACTTTTGGCATTATTATTGTTAATTGTTGGTATAGCAATAGCTTATGATACTTTTTTTGCAGAACATACTGCACAAGAAATAGCAAAAATTGATATCAATGATTTAAATCGACTTTCAATGTTTATTAAAAAGTTATCGGTTGAAGTTCCAACTTTATATGGATTATTTTCAATTGTTTTTGCAATCTCCTTAGGAGTTGCTGCAGCATTTATAAGAAGATTTCTTTCCAACCTAAGAAAAAAATATTTTAAAAAAGCTGCTTAAAATACAAAAATTTTTATAAAAGACTGCATAGTAATAATGCTAACTAGTCCAACAGTTATCATTGCAATAAATCCTACTATAAATGGTTTATATCCCATAGCCCTAATATCTTTTAGATTTGTGGATAATCCAATTGCTGCCATTGCCATTGTTAAAAATACTTTTGAAGATGATTTGATAATTTCCACAGTGTTTTCCCAATTATTATCAGAAATATCCATAAAAAAATGATCCCCAAAATTTCTTAAAATTATCATTCCAACAAACCCCAATACAAAGTAGGGAAATATTTTTATTATAGAGTAGTTCTTTTCTTTAGATTGCCCTCTATTATATAGAAAGGCAAATAGTGGGATCATAATGACTAAGAATGTATTTCTAATAAGTTTTGTAACTGTTGCGATATTTAATGTTTCAGGACTGTTAAACTGTTGGTCATAAATAAGTCCTGCTGCAGCAACTTGAGAAGTTTCATGAATAGAAGTCCCTAAAAATAAACCAATAAATAACGGTTGTCCTTCAAAATAAATATTAGCAAAATATGGATAAATCAACATAGACAGTATTCCAAAAAGCGTAATGTTAGCTATTGCATAAGATACTTCATTTTTATTGGCTTTGATTACAGGGGCAGTCGCCATAATTGCGGTTGTTCCACAAACAGTGCTACCAATAGAAATTAAATAGGCCATTCGGGTAGGAATTTTTAGTTTCTTAATTAATAATTTAATTACAATTAAAACACTAATAATACAGACAATTATTAGAGGTATTGCGATCTTACCAAATTCTAAAAATTCAAATGGTTTAAGTTGAATACCAAGGCAGATAATTCCAAATTTTAAAATATATTCTTTTGTAAAATCTAAACCTTTTTGAAAAGATTCCCTTACTTGAAAAACATTACCAAAAAAAATTCCAATTAAAATAGCAATCATTGCAGTTGAAATTGGACTTTTTTCATAACCAAAAAACTCAATGCCAATTATATTATTAAAACCTTGTGAAAGAGTGTAAAGGACAAAAGCCAAAATTATACCTGGCACTACAACCAAGTATTTTTTTTGTAACATAAAAAATTCTAATTATTAAGCGCTTCTATAAAGCTTAGTCATTACAAATTCTTTATGACCTAAAGCCTCAGCACAAGTTAGTCTGCCGTTAGCAACACGCATAGTTGTTTTGATTAATTCATCTCCAGCTTGAGACATATTCATTTCTCTTGAAAGAATTTTTGAAACATCACAATCAATATGTTCTCCCATTCCCTTAACAGTTAAAGGATTTGCTGTTAATTTTATTACTGGCTCAATTGGATTACCAACAATATTTCCTTGTCCTGTTGGAAATAAATGAATATTAAAACCCGCTGCTGCCTGAAGTGTAACACATTCAGCTGCTGCAGATGAAGTGTCCATAAAGTATAATCCTTTTCCTTTTTTTGGTTCTTCTGCTGGCTCTAATACATCTATAAATTTACAATTACCAATTTTTTGAAAATTACCAAATGCTTTTTCTTCAATTGTTGTTAACCCACCAGCTATATTACCAGCAGTTGGTTGACTTTCCGAAAGATCATCAGTTGCTTCTTTTAAAATAAAATCATTATAAGAACTCCAAGTCTTCATAAATTTATCAGAAGCCTCTTTAGTAGCTCCTCTTGTAGCGCAAACTTTTTCTGCCCCAGTTAACTCAGATGTTTCACCAAAACATAAATGAACCCCTAATGGCTCTAACTTATCCATTAAATTTCCAACAGTAGGATTTGCTGCTAATCCTGATGTTGTATCTGATTCACCACACTTAACAGATATCCATAAATCACTCATAGGACATTCTTCTCTTTGTTTTTCTGAGGCCCACATTACAAGCTCTTGTGCTTTTTTTGAGGCTTTCATAACAGTTCCAATATCTCCAGTACGCTCAATATGAAAACCCTCAACTGGCTTTCCTGTTTTAGCTATTCCATCAACTATTTTTTTTGTCCATTTAGGCTCGATTCCAATAACTATTACAGCTGCAACATTTGGATTGCTTCCAGTACCAATCATTGTTCTAAAGTGTAAATCTAAGTCTGCACCGAATTGAAGTCTTCCATATGAGTGAGGAAGAGCCATTGTTCCTTTAATATTATTAGCAACTGCTTCAGCACATGCGTTTGAAATATCATCCACTGGCAGAATAATTACATGATTTCTAGTACCCGCTCTGCCATTTTCTCTTTTATAACCTAAAAAACTTTTCGGAATTTCCATATTTTTACCACTTCTTAGTTTTTACATTGTGAACATGAACGTGTTCACCTTTTTTGATTGATTTAACTACTTTTCCAATATCATGACCATATTTTAGAATAGTATCACCTTCATTAAGGTCTACCATTGCAATTTTGTGCCCTAGTTGAATTTCATCTATTGATTGAATTTGAATTGTTTTATCATTTTCCATGATCCAGCATGCACAATCTTGTTTTGGAGTGATTTTATCAATAACGACCACCCCTACGTTGTCTTTTTCATCGTGAATTATAATGTCTGTAGCCATAATTGTGTCGATTTGTTTGTTTGAAATTTTTTAAATCTTATATATTAATCTTCCAGATTAACAAATTATTTATAGATTTTTTAACAATACAAGCAGGAAGGCCGTATTATTATGACTAAAATGACAACAGAAGAAGCTTTTGTAAAAGTTTTACAAATGCATGGTATCGAACACTCTTTTGGAATTATCGGATCAGCATTTATGCCTATATCAGATATTTTTCCAGATGCTGGTATTACTTTTTGGGATGTTGCGCATGAAACTAATGGTGGTCTAATTGCAGATGGATATACAAGAGCAACAGGTAAGATGTCAATGGTTATTGCACAGAATGGACCTGGGATAACTGGATTAGTTACACCAATTAAAACAGCTTATTGGAATCACACACCTTTACTTTTGGTTACACCGCAAGCTGCAAACAAAACAATGGGTCAAGGTGGTTTTCAAGAAGTTGAACAAATGAATTTATTTAAAGATATGGTTTGTTATCAAGAAGAGGTTAGAGACCCCTCAAGAATGGCAGAAGTTTTAAATAGAGTAATTGAAAAAGCTATTAGAGGATCGGCTCCTGCACAAATAAATGTACCAAGAGATTATTGGACACAAGTTATTGATATTGATCTACCTCCAATAGTAAGACTTGAAAGACAAGCAGGTGGAGTTGATGCAATTAAAAAAGCTGCTGACTTATTATCTAAGGCAAAATTTCCAGTAATTCTTTCAGGAGCAGGTGTTGTTATTGGTGGAGCTATAGAAGATTGTAAAAAATTAGCTGAAAAATTAGATGCACCAGTTTGTTCAGGTTATCAACATAATGATAGTTTTCCAGGGAGCCATCCATTGGCGGCAGGACCACTTGGATACAATGGTTCAAAGGCTGGTATGGAATTAATTCAAAAAGCAGATGTTGTTCTTGCACTTGGAACAAGACTAAATCCTTTTTCAACATTACCAGGTTATGGAATGGATTATTGGCCAAAGGATGCGAATATTATTCAAGTTGATATGAATTCAGATAGAATTGGTTTAACAAAAAAAGTATCTGTTGGAATTTGTGGTGATGCAAAATTAGTTGCACAACAACTTCTTGCTCAACTTTCACCAACTGCAGGTGATACAGATAGACAAAAAAGAAAAGATATTATTCACCAAACTAAATCTGCATGGTTACAAAAACTTTCAAGCTTAGATCATGAAGATGATGACAAAGGAACAGTTTGGAATGAAGAGGCTAGAAAAAGAGATGCAGATAGAATGTCTCCAAGACAAGCGTGGAGAGCAATTCAAGCTGGTATGCCTGATGATGTTATTATATCTAGTGATATTGGTAATAACTGTGCAATAGGAAATGCATATCCAACATTTGAAAAAGGTAGAAAATATTTAGCGCCAGGATTATTTGGTCCATGTGGTTATGGTTTTCCCTCAATACTTGGAGCAAAAATTGGTTGCCCAGATACACCTGTAATTGGTTTTGCTGGTGATGGTGCTTTTGGTATTAGCATGAATGAAATGAGCTCATGTGCTAGAGAAGAATGGCCAGCAATCTCAATGGTAATTTTTAGAAACTATCAATGGGGAGCTGAGAAAAGAAATACAACATTATGGTTTGATGATAATTTTGTTGGAACTGAGCTTGACCCAGAATTAAGTTATGCAAAAGTTGCTGTAGCTTGTGGGCTAAAAGGAGTAGCAGTTAAAACAATGGAAGAGACTACAGCTGCAATCAAACAGTCATGTGAAGATCAAAAGAAAGGTATTACAACATTTATCGAAGTAATTCTTAACCAAGAACTTGGTGAGCCTTTCAGAAGAGATGCTATGAAAAAACCAGTTAAAGTTGCAGGGATTAAAAAAGAAGATATGATCAAGCAACCTTCTTTGGTTTCTTAAATATCTTTTAATAGCTCAATTGTTATAATAATCTTACTGCATGGAAGTAGTTAATGATAATAGCTGTAGCTGGATTAGTGATCTTGTTCCAAGAACTGACATAAAATCTATACAGTCTGATGAAAACTGTGATTGGATAATAATTGGTGCTGGTTATACAGGTTTGTCTGCTGCAAGAAAATTAGGTCAATTACATCCCAATCAAAAGATAATCTTGATAGATGCACAATTAGCAGGTGAGGGAGCAAGCTCTAGAAATTCAGGATATCTGGTTGATACAACACTTAATGATGGCTTTACATCAAATAAGGAATTAGAGAATTATAAAAAAAAAGCAAATATTTATGAATTAGGAATTCAAGTTGTAAAAAAATTTATTAAAGAGCATCAAGTTGACTGTGATTGGAATGAGTGTGGAAAGTTTTTTGCCTCGTCTAATAAAAAGGATGAAAAAATACTAACAAATTTCTCAGAAACGTTAACTAAATTGGGTTTTGAACATAATTTATTCTCTAATAGTGAACTTGAAAAAAGATTAGGTACAAGTTTTTATAATATTGCCCTTTATACTAAAGGAGGAATTTTATTACATCCTGGAAAATTAGTAAGAGCAATGATTGATACATTACCTGAAAATGTAAAATTACTTGAAAACACATCATTATTAAGATGGGAGTCTACCAATGATAAAGTTAAGTGTTATTTTAGTAATGGAACAATCCATTCACAGAAAATTATTTTTGCAACAAATGGATTTCTAAAATCTTTAGGCATCAAAAAAGATTACAATTTTCCACTTACTTTAACTGCAAGTATGACAAGATCTTTATCAGATAAAGAATTTAAATCTATTGGTGAACCAAACGAATGGGGAGTTTTACCAGTAAGACCAATGGGTGCGACTATCAGAATGACAAAAGATAAAAGAATTTTAATAAGAAACACAGCAGAAGTACACAATCCTTTAAAAATGTCTAAAATGAATTTAGATAAAAGATCTTTTAATCAAAAAATAGGTATAAAAAAAAGATTTCCCCAACTTCCAGATGACATTATTCAATCATCATGGTCTGGAATTGTCTCAAGAACAAGAAATAGTTCTCAAATTTTTGAAAAAATTGATAACAATGTATTTGTTGCAGGCTGTTATAACGGTTCAGGCATAGGAGTTGGAACTTTATTTGGTGAACAAATTGCAATAAAAGCAAGTAATGAATATTCTAAAGAAATTGAAACTATAGAGGCAAGAAACAAGCCAACTTGGCTTCCTCCTCAACCATTCTTAGATATTGGAATTAAAAGTAGGTTAATTTATGAACGTTTTAGAGCAAAAAATGAAATTTAAAAAAAAAATATTAAAATTATACAAAGAAACAATATTTAAACTAAAAAAAAAAATAAATTTAGATAAACAAATATTAGAAATAACCTCATTGAATGAACTATTTAATTATTTTGGAACTGACAAAGGTACAGAAGTAATTAACCAGTATCAAAAAACCCCTAGTCAAATAGATCAAAAATTAATAGGACATGGTTATGCTCAATTTTATGAAAAACACCTTAATATTTATAAAAATGATAAAATAAATATTTTAGAAATAGGAACCTGGAAAGGTGCTTCTGTCGCAGCTTTTTATCATTACTTTAAAAATGCAATTATATTTTGTATTGATAAAAATTTTAAATTTCAATTTGAGTCAAATAGAGTTAATTTTTTTAATTGTGATACAGAAAATTTTACTGATATAAATAATTTAGAAAAATATTTTATAGAAAAAAAATCAGAGTCTTTTGATGTAATTATTGATGATGGCTCACATAATTATACGGACATATTGAATAACTTCCAAAATTTTTTTAAAAGAATTAAACCAGGTGGATTTTATATAATAGAAGATTTTAATCATTATCGTCTTTTATCTACTTACATTAATGATTCCCCTGAAAACGCGCTAGATATAGATGAAATTTTTAAATATCTATTGAACAAAAAATATTTTAGATCTGACAATCTAGATAAAGAATTTCAAGATTATTGTTTTAATAATATATCAAACATTACAATGCATAAAGGTATTCAAGATTCTTCATACATAGCTTTTATAAAAAAATATAATTAACTTAAAGAACCACTAAATCCAGTTTTTGTTTACCTAATCTTTCGTTGCCATTATCTGTAACAAGATACGTTTCTCCTAAATTCATAGCTAATTGATTTTCTGAATCCATTAATATCATATGCATGAAGAAAATGTTACCTGGTTCAATAGTATATGGATTGCCTGTGTAGAGCATTGGCCAGTCCATCCAATTAGGAGCAAAAGTTGAGCCTAAAGAGTATCCACAAGCATTCATTCTAGCTTTATTAAAGCCCAGATCATCAAATGTTTTTGCGTGTATATCAAAAATATCCCCTGCAGTTTTTCCAGGCACTAAATTATCTGAACAATTCGTTAAAGCTTCAGCGCAGGCTTCGTGCATTTTAATATGTTTTGGATCAACTTTACCTATTGGAATTGTTCGAAACATTGCAGAATGATAATGTTTATAAGTTCCAGCCCACTCTAAACTTAATTGATCTGTTGGTGATAAATTTCTTTTTTCAGATTGATATCTACATAGTAAAGCATTGTGACCTGATCCAATTATAAACTCATTAGCAGGGTAATCACCACCACCTTCGAAAATTACTCTTTGCATTTCTGCTAAAATTTTTGACTCACTTGCACCAGCCTTTGTATACTTCCATGCTTCATCTAAAGCACTGTCTGCAAGCTCTGCAGCTTTTTTTACATATATTATTTCCTCATTAGACTTAATTACCCTAAGTTTTGTAATTAATTCTGATTGGTCTTCAACATCACAATATCCATCCAATGATTTATTCAACTTCAAGGCATTACGTCCCGTCATCCCGTATGCTTCATACTCAACACCAATCTTTTTTCCTTTTAAATTAAGTTCATTTAAAATTATTTTAAGATCATTTGTTGGATTAATACCATCTTTATCAACCCAAATTCTTATATCTTCTATGTTAGATGTATTTTGAGCTTGTCGTAAATCTGGAGCTCTAGTCAAAAGAATTACATTTCCTTTTTGGTCTAGTATTAAAGTTTGAAAAAAAACATAACCAAAAGTATCATAGCCAGTTAACCAATACATTGACTCTTGTCTAAAAATTAAAAGAGCATCCAAATTTTGCTCCTTCATGTGCTTTAATGTATTTAACTTTCTTTTATGAAATTCCTCTTTACTAAAATGAAGAGCCATTAATTATTTGCTTCAGAAAGCTCTTTACGTATCTTTTGAATAAATTTATTAATTAATTGTGCATCTTCTTTAGAAAGGTACCTATCTTTTTTAATACCTTTTTTTATTTCTTCTCTTACTTTTTCAACAGTATCTTTACGACCTTCTTTTGAACTTATTGCATTAAGTTTATCTGAATAATTACTGATTTGTTTTCCAATGGTAAATTCATAAATTAATACAATAGCTATTATAAATATTATTGTTTTATAAATATACTGTTTCATTAACTATTTTTTGTGATTAATATTTTTATCTTCTAAAATTTTTTTTAATTCACCATTTTCAGTAATTCCTAGAGTATGCTCAAATTGTGCTGAAAAAGATTTATCTTTTGTGACAGCTGTCCAGCCATCTTTAAGCATTTTTACATCCCACTCTCCAGCATTTATCATAGGTTCAATAGTAAAAGTCATTCCTGGTCTTAATTCCAATCCTGTATTTTTTCTCCCATAATGTAAGACATTTGGTGGTTCATGAAATATTGTACTTATACCATGACCACAAAAATCTCTCACCACTGAAAAACCTTTTTTTTCTACGAAGGATTGTATCGTGTGTCCAATGTCCCCAAGTTTTAATCCTGGTTTTAGAGATTTGATTGCTAACATCATAGACTCGTAAGTTGTTTCAATTAAGTTATTAACTTTTACTGGAGTTTTACCAACACAAAAC
>JAOIRP010000011.1 GCA_028221385.1 Candidatus Pelagibacter sp. | reverse complement strand
ATTTTTTAATTTGCTAGCACCAGTAATATGATCAGCATGAATATGGGTATCAATTACTTTTACTAATTTTAAATCTAATTCGTTTAGTAAACTAATATATTCATTAATATTATCTAAAACAGGATCAATAATAAGCGCCTCTCTACCTATGGATGAGGCAATTAAGTATGTGTAAGTGCTAGTTTTTTTATCAAATACTTGTTTAAATATCATCTATAAATATTACCATAAAAATTCTAATAAAAAATGCTTTCTAATAAAATTAAAGAATATCTTACTGAATATATTAGCCAAGAGGTTTATGTACAAGTTGCAGTAGTTAAAGGAAAAAATAAAATTACAACCAAAGCGGCAATTTTAAAATATTTTGAAAGTAATCACTTTAAAGGATTAGCTGAAGGTAAACCATACAACACTTTTTTAGATGACCTTAAAGACAAGTGTTTAGGAAAATTAATTAACTCTCCAATGAAAAATAGTAAATCAGATGATGAGATTATTATTGAACTTCAAAAAAAACTTAATACTTTAAAAAAAGATGAGCTGGATGACACATACTGGGAAGTTGAAACTGGTGAATTTCTTAGGAGTGAGGATATTAAAGAAGTAGAGACAGAGAGAGATAATTTGATTAATTTTTTAAAATCAGAGGAGGATGCTTATGAAACAATTTTGACTCTTTGTAAAAAATATGAACATTTATGCAAAGAAAAGTATCCAGAAGCACCACTGCCATTAGAAATTTCAAATACAAAACAATAGACTTATATTTATTTGTCTAAAGCTAAAAGTTTTTTTTTCAATCTAATTGGTAGATTATTAAACCATTTATTCTCTTGACCAGCCTTTGGAAGGATTTCACCATATTCAATCATTTGTGAAGCTGGCAGTTCATCAATATAAACCCACACTTGAGTTTTATCTAAATTTGACTTTTTAACCAATATATTTCTTAACTCTAGAATTAATTTTTTTTTAATTCTATTATTTCTTCCAGCTCTTATTTGACCATGCAAAAAAATTTGTGGTTCTTTAACTTTTGCACCACCCATAAAGTGATCAGTATTTTTTGTTTTTTTGAAAATTACTTGTGCAAAATAATTATTAGCTCCAGTAACCTTATTATGTACTTTAGTAATTCCTTTTGCTATTTCATTTTTTTGTTTAATACTTATGTTAAAATTAGAATTTGTAACTGAATAAGTGGGCATAATCTAAAAATTTTACTATGATAAAACTTAATTTTCAATTATATTAATTTTAAGGGGTGTCGTAACTGACTGAGATTAAACCCTAATAACCTGTCCGGTAATTCAGAAAGGGAGAATAATGGATAAAACATACTTTATAAGTCAATCAACATCACTAACATTAGTCATAACAATAAGTCTAATCTTTACACTAATTGGATTAGTATATTCTAAAAAATACCAAGGAATTAATAATTATTTAACGGCCAACAGAAATATTGGTTTTTTTTTCTTTGAGCACAAGTTTAATAGCCTCGGCACTTGGAGCTTGGATTTTATTCGGTCCAGCTTCTGCTGCTACATGGGGTGGAATAGGAGCTGTTATTGGTTATTCACTAGGAACAGCCTTTCCAATGATTTTTTTAATTTCACTTGGAAAAAAAATTAGAACTGCCTTTCCTAAAGGCTCAACTCTTATTGAGTTTTTAAGAAAAAGATTTGGCAAGAGTTTATTTAAACTTATTTTATTAATGACAGTATTTTATATGTTTGTCTTTTTATGTGCAGAAGTAACTGCAGTTGCAATACTCATTAATTATATATCAGGAACAGAACTTTGGATAACATCTTTAATTATTCTTATTGCAACTCTAGCTTACACACTTTATGGAGGTTTGAGAGCTTCTATATTTACTGATAATATTCAAATGATAGTAATTATTGCTTTATTTTTAATTTCAGTTTTTTATCTAACTTCTTTTACAGGTGATCAATTTTCTTTTTCATTTATTAAAGAAAAAAGCCCTCATTTACTTAGTGGAGATTACTTACCAAATTATACTGCTGGATTAACTTTCTTTATAGCTGTTGCTGCAACAAATCTCTTCCATCAAGGAAATTGGCAAAGAGTTTATGCTGCAAAAAATAACGACGTATTAAAGAAAAGTTTAATTGCAGCATTTATTGTGATTATTCCAATTGTTTTCTTTATGGGCTTTAGTGGTTTAGTTGCAATATCAGCTAACCCAAAAGTTGTTCCAGATTTAGGTTTTTTCTCTTTATTGTTAAATGAACAAACAAAACTTTTATCAATGGTTATTGTAATACTTGGATTATCTTTAACAATCAGTACTGTTGATACTTTAGTGAATGCTATATCAAGTTTAATTGTAGTTGATGGTAAAGCGACTTTTAATCTTAATAAAAAAACTAATTTTTTAAATTTTTCAAAATATTTTATAGTAGTGCTTTCCATTATAGCTTTTGCTATTGCCTCAAAAGGATTTAGTGTTTTATACTTATTCTTACTCGCAGATTTATTTTGTTGTGCTTTTGTACTAACGGTTTTCTATAGCTTCTATAATAAGAGGCTGAATGAAAAAACAGCATATATCTCAATTATTATTGGGTTGATTGGTGGGTTTCTATTATTTCCAGCACCGGATTTTTCAAAAAGTCTTTTGGTGGGGATAATTTTACCAGCCGAACTATTTCCAGCCTTTGTGACTCAATCATTGTTATTTTTGTCTTTTATTATTGCAACTTTTTTACCTGCGATATTTTGGAAAATTAAAGGATCTAATAAATAAATCTAATAAATTGTAAAAGGTGTATTAATAACTATATACATCTTTACAATGTCTGAAACTCAAATATCTATTAATAACTTATCTAAAGTTTATGATAATGATTTTAAAGCCCTTAAAGATGTTAGTCTTAAAGTAAAACAAGGTGAAATTCTTGCAATGCTTGGTCCTAATGGAGCGGGCAAAACAAGTTTAATTAGTATCATTTGTGGAATTGTTAAACCTTCTTCAGGAACAGTTATTATTGATAATTTTGATATAATAAAAGATTACCGTGAAACAAGATCAAGAATAGGCCTTGTTCCTCAGGAATTAAATTTAGAGTCTTTTGAAACTGTTTTTGATACCGTTTCTTATTCTAGAGGGCTATATGGAAAGCCACCTAAGCCTAAACACATTGAAAAAATTTTAAAGGATTTAAGTTTGTGGGATAAAAAAGACCAAAGACTGAGACAATTATCTGGTGGAATGAAAAGAAGAGTTTTAATTGCAAAAGCTCTATCACATGAACCTAAAATATTATTTCTAGACGAGCCAACCGCAGGTGTTGATGTGGAACTTAGAAGAGATATGTGGTTAGTTGTTGAAGAGCTAAGAAAAACAGGGGTGACTATTATTTTAACTACTCATTACATTGAAGAAGCAGAAGCAATTGCAGATCGGGTGGCCGTAATTAATCAAGGGGAAATCATTGTTGTAGAAGATAAGAAAGAATTAATCAAAAAGATGGGACATAAAAAGTTAACCATAGAATTACAGGAAAAAATTACAAAAATTCCTGGTGATTTATCCAAGTATAATCTTGAGATAGGAGGGGATTATATCTCCCTAATTTATACTTATAATGTTCAAGCAGAAAAAACTGGTATTACTGATTTGTTGCAAAGTTTAAAAGATGCTGGCCTAAAGTTAAAAGATTTAAAAACAGAACAAAGCACATTGGAAAAAATATTTGTTAATTTAGTTAAGGAGAATAATGAAATTTAATTATTACGGGTTTAAAGCTATTTATGTTCATGAAATGAATAGATTTATAAGAACTTTAGGTCAATCTCTTCTCTCACCAGTAATATCAACATCATTATATTTTGTTGTTTTTGGTTCAGTTATTGGTGGTTATATCCAAAAAATTGATGGTGTTAGTTATGGGTCTTACATCGTACCAGGTTTATTAATGCTAACTCTGTTAACTCAATCAATAAGTAACACTTCATTTGGAATTTTTTTCCCCAAATTCAATGGCACTATTAATGAGATTTTAGCAGCACCTATTTCAACGCTTGAAACTGTTCTTGCTTTTGTTGGTGCGGGAGCTACCAAAACATTAGTTGTAGGTGTAGTAATATATATTACTGCTTCATTTTTTGCAGAAGTTACAGTTAAGTATCCAATGTTAATGATATTTTTATTGGTCTTAGTTTCTTTTACTTTTGCTTTATTTGGATTTTTAATTGGTGTTGTTAGCAAAAACTTTGAACAAATGTCTATCATCCCATCCTTAGTGATAACTCCCATGGTATTTTTAGGTGGAAGTTTATATTCTTTGGATATGCTGCCTTCATTTTGGCAAACCGTAAGTTATTTTAATCCAGTAGTTTATCTTATTGATGGACTTAGATTCTCATTTTATGGAGTGTCTGATTTTAATATCTGGATAAGTATAAGCTCAATGGTCTTTTTCTTAGTAATTTGTGTGATCTTAGTGACAATATTACTTAAAAAAGGTTACAATATTAAATCTTAGAATTTTTTATCTAGAAAATATTTCAATAAAAAGTATTATTACATTGATATGCTGTCTTATATTTTACCTTTTATAGTTTTAATTGTTGTTGTGGTGTTTATCCATGAGTATGGGCATTATTATTTTGCTAGACGCTATGGTGTGGGTGTTACTGATTTTTCTATAGGATTTGGTAAAGAATTATTTGGTTGGAATGATAAATCAGGTACACGTTGGAAGATTTGTGTCATACCACTTGGTGGATATGTAAAATTTTTTGGAGATAGAAATGTTTATAGTCAAGCTGACAATGAAAAAATTATAAAAGATTATAGTAAAGAAGATCAAGATAAGTTATTTGTTTTAAAGCCTCTATATCAACGAGCATTAATTGTTTTTGGTGGCCCACTAGCTAATTTTTTATTAGCTATTCTTATATTTTTTTCTATTTATACATTTGCTGGAAAAGATTTTACCCCAGCAGTTATCAATGAAGTTCAAAAAGATAGTCCCGCAATGGTAGCTGGTCTAAAAGATAATGATATTATCGTTTCAATTGATGGCAATAAAGTTAAGAGCATCATGGAAGTTTCAAAATTCATCATGATGTCTACAGATGAATTTATTAACTTTACTGTAAACAGGTATGATCAAAATATATCTATTAGAGTAAAACCCAACATTGTCAAAAGTGAGGATAATCTTGGTAATAAAATAAACAAACGAATGGTTGGAATAAAGCTTGGTGCTTACAATAATGAAGTCAACCATGTAAAACTAGGACCAACAAAAGCCTTATTCTATGCAGTTAATGAAGTATATTATGTGAGCATTTCTTCACTGAAATATATTGGAAGTATGATTAAAGGTTCAGGGGACAGTTCTCAATTAGGCGGTCCAATTAGAATTGCTAAAATCAGTGGACAGGTTGCTGAATTTGGAATTTTACCTTTTATTAGCATGATGGCTTATATTTCTATTAGTTTAGGATTAATAAACTTATTTCCAATTCCAATGCTAGACGGTGGTCATTTAATGTTTTATGGGATTGAAAAAATACTTGGAAGACCATTGAGTCAGAAAGCCCAAGAAGGTTTTTTTCGAATCGGAATGGTTTTATTGTTGTCTTTAATGTTTTTTACAACCTTTAATGATCTAAAAGATCTTGGTTTATTCTAAAAAATTAAACTTATACAATTATCAAAACCCTTTAAAATCAACGTTAATTTGAATTAATACAACATATTGTAGTATTTAATCATATAAACACTAATAAAATGCTTGATTTATAGGCTTTTATGTAAACTATAGTGAAATAACCCATAAACGGAGCCAAAAATGAACAAAAAACAATTAGTAGCTAAACTTTCAGGTTCGTTAAACCTAAGTAAAGCTGATGCAGAACGTACATTTGATACAATTACCAACACTATTTTAGATGCTTTAAAAGGCGATGATTCAGTTAAAATTGCAGGATTTGGAACATATAAAGTAGCAAAAAGAAAAGCTAGAGTTGGAAGAAATCCAAGAACAGGAGAGCAAATTCAAATTGGAGCTTCTCAAAAAGTTAAATTTTTACCTGCTAAAGCATTAAAAGAAGTATTTAATAAATAATAAAATTTTTAAATTAAATAACAGCCTTTTACAGAAATGTAACAAGGCTGTTTTTGTATGCAAATACCGCATACCCAGTTTTCTTTATCAACGTTAGTAATTAATATTCCTTAAAATTATAAGAACTCTTAACAAAGGGAGGTCTTATGACTAAATTAATTAAAAAAATAAGTATGTCACTTATGTGTTTAGTATTTTTACTAAATATGAGTAGTGCAGGTATGGCAGAAACAACTGTTTCTGCTGAAGTAAGTTTTATTTTCAATACGTTGTTATTCTTAATTTGTGGATTTCTAGTTTTCTTCATGGCAGCTGGATTTGCAATGTTAGAGTCAGGTATGGTTACATCTAAAAGTGTATCTGTAATTTGTGCAAAAAATATAGGTTTGATATCAATATCTGGGGTTATGTTCTGGATGGTTGGTTATAACCTAGCATATGGGATACCAGAAGGTGGATACATAGGTAATTTTATACCATGGTCAGATTCAAGTTCAGTTGATACTGGATATTCTGATGGTTCAGATTGGTATTTTCAAATGGTATTCTGTGCCACAACAGTGTCTATAGTGTCTGGTGCCATGGCAGAGAGAATTAAATTATGGCCATTCTTCTTATTTGCAGCAATTTTATCAGGAGTTATATATCCAATCGTAATGGGTTGGCAATGGGGTGGTGGCTGGTTAGCTTCTATCGGTTTTTCTGATTTTGCTGGATCAACATTAGTACACTCAACTGGAGGCGCTGCCGCATTAGCTGGTGCAATAATTATTGGTCCAAGACTGGGAAGGTTTACTAAGTCTGGTGCTCCGGCTCCATTAAAACCATTCGCAGCATCCTCAATACCATTAGTAACTTTAGGTGTATTTGTTCTTTGGTTAGGTTGGTTTGGATTTAATGGTGGTTCGCAACTTGCTATGGGAACAGCTGATGATGCAATAGCAGTATCAACAATTTTTATTAATACATTTTTAGCAGGAGCAGGTGGTGTAATAGCTGCAGCAATAGTTACAAGGTTAAATTTTGGAAAAACAGATGTGGTCCAAATGTTAAATGGATGTATTGGTGGGTTAGTTGCAATTACTGCTGAACCTTTAATGCCTACACCTTTAGCTGCAATTTTAATTGGTGCTGTAGGCGGTATAGTTGTGGTTTATGGAACTAAATTATTATTCTCATTAAAGATAGATGATGTAGTAGGTGCAGTTCCAGCTCACTTATTTGCAGGTATTTGGGGAACGTTAATAGTTCCGGCAACAAACGCTGATACCTCGTTTAGTACTCAGTTAATAGGAGTGTTAGCTGTAAATATATTTGTATTTATCGTCGCTTATATAATCTGGTCAATAATTAAGTCAACTGTTGGTCTAAGATTAAGTAAGGAAGGTGAAATAAAAGGTACTGACGTTACAGAAACTGGCGTTATTGCTTATGCGATACGTGACTAATTGTTAACAATAGGGGGGCTCTTTGTTCTCTAAAATCTCTATGATTTACTCATCGGAGAGCCCCTTTAAATTTCCTCTAAGTTAGTTAAATATTAAAAGCCCCCTTCCTCAGGGGGCTTTTTTAATTAATTTTCTTCCCACAATTTTTTGTAGTCAATAAATGGTGCTAGCCCATAACTTGAGTTAACATTAGTTAAATGAAGTGACAAACTTTTCAAGGGTGAAATACAAAGTTCTTTTGTATAGATTTCATTTAGGTGTTTTTCAAAAGGATCATTTCTATCTAAACAAGTATTATAAAAATTATCCCAATACTTATTTAATAAAGACTTTGTAGTCATGAATGTACACAGAGTTTGATTGATTGTTCTCCAATGTCTTTTGTTTCCAATTAGAATATTTGTTTTTTCATTATTCATATAAAGATATGGATAATCAGTAGGACACATAAATATATCCTTATTTAATTGAGAAGCTATTCTCTCATATGATGCAACCATCTCTTCCATCATAGGTTCAAAATGTAAATAATCATCCTCAACAAAGAAAACTAAATCTTCACCATGTTCTTTTCCTAGCTCAAATGATTGAAGTAAACTTGCTAGATTTGAAAAGGTCTGATCATTTCTCTGTTGCTTAATTATATCTTTATATTTTTCATGATTTAAAGGTGTAATACTTATATCCAAACTACTTTCATCTATTAGTTTCTTTAACTTATTTAAATTTTCTTCTTTAGACTTGTCATCAACAATTATGGTTTTAAAATTAATTTTTGGGTACTTAGTTTTAGAAAAATTAACTGATCTGATTAGTGATTTTAATGCTCTTAACGAATATTCAATTTTTGGTTCTTCAAATAATCTCTTTTTGTTTTGATCCCAAATCTCAATATCAGTATTAGTTCTAAATATAATAAGTACAGAATTAACTCTTTTAGTAATTTTTACTTCACCCAGTGGCAAAACAATTGATTTTTTATTTATAATGGAAAGATCTTCATTTAATTCTTTCTGAAGAGTAGGTGAACTAAAATCACTTTGGTCAATTAACTCATAACCCAAAACTTTTGAGAGCTTTATAAATAGTTTTTTTATGATGCTTTTTTTCATATAAATGTTTATAATTAATTTTTACAATATTATGACAATTAAATCATCACAAACTCTAGTTTCTGAGGCCCTTAGTGAAGTTAAAACTATTACTGCAGATGAAGCATTAAAGCTATCTAGTGAGGATAAATGTACATTAATAGATATTAGAGAAAAAGGTGAATTAGATAAAACTGGTAGAATTGAAAATTCAAACCATATTCCTCGTGGAATGTTAGAATTTTGGTTAGACCCTGAGGGACCATATTTTAAAAGTGGAAAAATTGATATGAGTAAAGAAATTGTTTTATTTTGTGCTGGTGGTTTAAGATCTGCCTTAGCTGCCAAATCTTTAAAAGAAATGGGATTTGAAAAAGTTTCACATATTGATGGTGGCTTTGCAGCGATAAGTCAAAGTGACTTTAAAATAGTTTAAACTATTTACTATATTCTTCTAAAGCAAACTCTAATCTATCTTGTCCCCAAAATATTTTATTGTTAATAAGAAATGTAGGTGCTCCAAATATATTTTTATCATGAGCTTCTTTAGTAACAGATTTTAATTTATCTTTAATATTAGGATCTTTAATACCTTCTAAAAAAATATTTTCATCAATATTACATTTTTTAAGAAGTTTTATTAAATTTTCTTCTTTTGAAAGATCTAAATTATCTTTCCAATAGCCATCAAACATTATGTCTAAATATAATTCTTTTTTATCATTTTCTATAAAAAGGTACCCACGCATTAAAGATAAAGAATTAATAGGAAAGTTTGAATTCCAAATAAACTCAAAATTATCTTTTTTCGCAAAAAGAATACAGTCATTAATCATGTGATTTAGTTTTGGTTTGATAAATGCAGGAGGTGTTATTCCTTGTAAATTATGAAGTCCACCAACTAGGATTGGCTTATAATTAAAATGAATTCCTTTTTTTCTTAAAGCTCTTATTTTTTTATGAGCCAAGTAAGAGTAAGGACTAATAATGTCAAAATAAAAATCTATTGATTTAGTCATAAAGACTTATTCTCTTGGCATAGAAAATTCTAATGACCCAATAAAATACTAATCCAATAGGTCCTGTTAAGTAAGTAATAATAAGAGGTATTGATACAAGAATTTTGTTCATATTAAACAATTGAGAGTCTTTCACAATCCACCCTCCACAAAATAAATTAATGCTCAAAAAATGAACCCAAAATAAAATCAAGAATGATTGATTTTCAAATAGATTTAAAATCTCATTTAATCCTAAATAAAGTTTAAAATTTTGTAAAAAATCATAGCCATCAATGAAAGATATATAGAGCAAATAACCATAGGTTAAACCCAGTATGAATATTGGAAAAATAGATGTGATAAAAACTTTAGATATTTGTGATTGTGGAAAAAAAATTAAAGTAAACCAAAAAGGCAAAACTCCAAGATTCAACCATAGATAAATCATTTCGATTGTAAAGTATGTGTAAATTTGCTCAAACATTTTATAGAGTATTATATTACAAGATATCATGATTCCTATGAGAAATAGAAAAAAAACACTAGAAGTTACAATAGAAGAAATGAGAAACTTTTCTTTTGCTTATATTGAAAAATATGCACCTTCTAAGCAACAATTGAGAACCTACCTTTTAAAAAAATACCTTAAAGCCGCTGTACCAAATGTAAAAAAACAAGATATTACAAATTTAATAGATGTTGTTTTAGTTGACCTTGAAAAAACTAAATTTATTAGTGATAAATTTTATTCAGAAAGTAAGTCTAGAAGTTTAATTCAAAGAGGAAGCTCTATTAACAAAATTAGAAATTATTTAATAGGTAAAGGTATAAATGATACCTACATTAAGGAGACATTAGATAAAATCAAAGAAGATAACTCAGATCAGGATTTTTTTTCAGGAATAAAGATTTGTAAAAAAAAAAGAATTGGACCAGCAAGAACAGACGACAATAGACCTCTATTTTATAAAAAAGATATTTCACTTCTTGCAAGAAATGGTTTTGACTTTGAAACTTCTAAGAGAATAATGGATATTGATAAAGACGAATATACAAAAATTATTAAACTACTTTGATTTATTTTTTATATCTTCTTTCACCATCTGATTAATTCTACTTCTAAGATAGTTTTTAACAAATACAAAAACTAACAAGCCGAATATAGAAACTGATACAATTATAATTAGTATTATTCTTAACTGTTCATCCATTAGATAATATCTTTATTTTTAATTATAATACTTGGGTTTTCAAATTTCGGTTTTCCATAAAGAATTTCATTACCAGCAAAATCAGTTACCGTTCCACCTGAATGTACTACCAAAGCATGGCCAGCAGCAATATCCCATTCACATGCCCTAGGTTCAGCAACATAAATATCAAATTCACCAGATGCAACTAAACAAAATTTTAAGGAGCTTTTCATTTTTTGATGTGAGGTAACATTGTTTTTTTTGTGAATTCTCAAAATTTCAGGTTTAAT
This sequence comes from Candidatus Pelagibacter sp., assembly GCA_028221385.1. The sequence continues at coordinate 5,117 of JAOIRP010000011.1, read as the reverse complement.
TTCATTAGAATAACATACTGCTTTAATTTCAGAGTGATCTTTTTTTTTATCAATTAAGCTAATTTGTTGATTATTAATTAACTCAAAACAGTTCGAAATCCCATATGAGTAAAAAACTCTTTTTTTTGCAGGAGCAGTAATAATTCCTATTGAAGGTTTTTTATCCAAAATTAATGCTGCGTTAAGTGTAAACTCATCTCTATTATTTATATAATCTCTTGTTCCATCGATTGGATCTATTAACCAAAAGTTTTTTAAGTCCTTGTCATTTTTATGTTCTGAATTCTCTTCTGAAACAATTGGTATGTTAGGAGTTATTTCTTTAATTTTACTAGATAACAATTTGTTTACTTCAAGATCACCATTACTTACTGGAGTATTGTCGGATTTAATTTCTTTTTTTAATCCCTTTAATCTTAAATCTAAAGCTAACTTACCTGCTTTATTGAACGTTTCTATTAGTGATAAGGTTATCTTTTCTTTTTCTTTTAAATTCATTTAATCTTTTCTAATTTGATAGCATCAGCATTTATTACTTTTTTTCCAACATTTTCAAAATTAACTGTTACTTTACTATTAATTATTGATTGAACCTGACCAATACCCCAGTCTTTATTGTTAGGATTAGTGACTTTGTCGCCTGGCTCATAATCTAAAATCATTTAATTTACTTATACTTAATATATAAATAAATATCATTAAATATGACAAAATTGAATTCGATAGGAATTGCTAAAGAACCCAAAGATACATTGGTAGTTGTGGCTATGTCAGGTGGAGTAGATTCTTCTACTGTAGCAGCTATGATGAAAAAAGAAGGTTATAAAGTTATTGGTATTACCCTTAAACTTTACAATGACACTAAAGAAACTGCTCAATCAAAACAATGTTGTGCTGGTCAAGATATTATGGATGCAAAACGTGTTGCTGATAAATTAAAGATTGAACATAAAATACTTTATTATCAAAATAAATTTAAAGAAGGAGTTATAGATAATTTTATTGATAGTTATTTAAATGGTGAAACACCAATTCCTTGTGTTCAATGTAACCAAACAGTTAAATTTACAGATTTATTTGAAGAAGCTAAAAATTTAAAAGCTGATGCTTTAGTTACAGGGCATTATGTAAAAAGTGTCACAGAGGGAACCAATACAGAAATGTATAGAGGCATAGACACTAATCGAGATCAAAGTTATTTTTTATTTAATACAACTAAAGAACAACTTAATTTTTTGCGATTTCCTCTTGGTAACTTATTAAAAGATGAAACTAGAGATATTGCTAGAAAATTAGATCTCAATGTTGCTGACAAACCTGATAGTCAAGATATATGCTTTGTTCCAAATGGTGATTATGCATCTGTAATAGAAAAATTTAGACCAAATTCATTTAATAAAGGAAATATAAAAAACATGGAGGGTGAAGTTATAGGAGTACATGATGGAATTATTAATTATACAATAGGCCAAAGAAAAGGAATTAAAATTTCAGATAAAAACCCATTATATGTAATTAAAATTATTGCAGACAAAAATGAAATTATAGTTGGTAATAAGGAAAACTTAGCTAAAACAAAAATTGATTTAAAGAATTTAAACATTATTACAAAAGATAAAAAAGATTTTGAAAAAGAACTTTTTGTAAAAGTAAGATCTACTGGAAAGTTGATTAAAGCAAAGATTGAAATTAAAAATACTTTTGCAAATGTTAATTTATTAGAGGAAGAACAGGGAATAGCACCAGGCCAAGCTTGTGTATTTTATTCTAAAAATTCCCTGGGTTATAAGGTATTGGGAGGTGGCTGGATAATTAATTAATTGTTTTTTTTCCACATTAAAAAGGTTAGTAAATAGAAACTGATAACACCCAAAAAGTAATCCCATTCCAATCCATGTTTTAAAAATTTTAAACTAATACCAAAAAAATCATCACCAGGCATACTTATTATAGGTATACTAATTACAGCAACGATTATTAGAAGGGACACTAAAAATATTTTAATTTTTAAAACTTTTTCATTTATAAAATCTTTTAATTCATTTTTTAGTGAGTAAAGCGCCATTACTAGATATGTTTGAGCAGTAATTTCAAAGATAATAAAAGAAAGCATTATTACTCTTCTAAACAATTTATATAAATCATAGTCAAATTTAATTCCTAAAAATATAGAATGAAGAACCAATACTATTGCTGAGGCAATTCCAAAAAAAACAAATTTTTTTACATATTTGTGATTACCTTTAAAATGTTGAACTATTTCTTTATTGAATAGCCAATATTTGATTAACAAAAAAGATGTAAAAAACATAGCAGGTTTAAATATTAACCAATTTGGATAAGGCCTTACAGTTCTACTTATAGATGCTTGCCCATCAAAATAAGGAAAAGCATTGTGTATGATGTCTTCTTGGTTGGGAAAAATCCATTGAAACTCATTAATGAGTAGCAAACATATATTAACCGCTAAAAAGGGAATGATAAAAATCCAAATACTAATGGACCTAGCTTTTTGAATTTTATCCATTTTAAGAACTACTTTTTCTTATTTTTTCGTTTTGCTCTTCTTTTTTTAGAGCCCTGTTTTCTTCGGCCTCTATGCTTTTTTGGGTATCCCATGCGTTCCTATTTATAATTTTATTGACGTTATTGCAGGGATATAGCATTCTCAAAACAACTTATCAAATCTATTATGTCCAAATCTTTTAAAACTTTCTTAAAACATACAGCAAAAGATTACCATAATCAGTCAGTTAACCCTCCTGTAGTGAGAGCATCAACTATTATTTTTAAATCAATGCAGGATATTAGAAAAACTCAGGATAAAGCAAAAAAAGATCCTACTGGCGGCCATTATGACTATGGAAGACAGGGTACATCTACAACCTATATTCTCTCACAAATATTAAAAAAAATTGAAGAGTCTCATCATGTTTTTTTAACACCCACTGGTTTTGGAGCTGTGTTTCTTGCAATTTTCAGTGTTACACGTCCAGGAGATGAAATTATTGTTGCTGACCCTACCTACAGTCCGACACGCTTATTAGCTCAAGAATTTTTAAAAGAATTTAACATCAAAACAACGTTTTATGACCCGCATGATCTAAAAACAATTGAAAAAAAAATTACAAAAAAAACTAAATTAATTTTTGTTGAAAATCCTGGAAGTAACTCTTTTGATTTTCAGGACCTTGGCAAAATCTTATCAATTGCTAAAAAAAATAAAATTTTAACAGCAATAGATAACACTTGGGGCACACCTTATTTTTTGAAACCTATTAAATTAGGTTTTGATATGTCAATTGTATCTGCTACCAAATATTATTCAGGACATTCAGATGTTATGGGAGGAAGTCTAGCTGTTAACAAAAAAGTTTTTAAAGCTGTAGATAAAGCAAATAGAATTACAGGTTTAAGGCTTGGTCCAGATGATGCATATTTAATTACACGTGGTTTGAGAACTTTAGATGTTCGTTTAGATAAACATGAAAAAAGCTCAAGAGAAGTTGCAGATTTTTTAAACAAATATAAAAATATAAAGCTTTTATATCCACATAAAAAGGACTCATTTAATTTTAGAATGTGGAAAAAATATTATTCTGGAGCCTCAGGCTTGATGGGGCTAAAAATTAAATCAAAAAATAAAAATTCAGTTATTAAATTTGTAAATTCATTGAAGCTATTTGGATATGGTTACAGTTGGGGAGGGTTCGAAAGTTTAGCTTTGTATCAAGATAAACGTGAGCAAGGTAATAGACAATTCCTTAATTTGCCAAAAGACGAACATTTAGTTAGACTTCATATTGGTTTAGAAGATCCAAAAGACCTCATTGACGATTTAAGGAAATCGCTTAAGCTTATTAAATGAGCTCTGAAAAATTTATAAAAAACAAAACTATACTAATTACACTTCTTTCAGCATGCGCAATTGTAATTGTATCTTTAGGAATTAGACAAACTTTTGGAATGTTTTATTTTGATTTTTCAACTGACTTGGACATAACACTTTCACAATTTGGTTTTGCTTTAGGACTTCAAATGCTTCTTTGGGGAGTTTTTGGTCCATGGTTTGGTGTTATTACAGATAAGTATGGTGGACATATTGCGGTGTTTATTGGTTTTATTTTTTACTTAGCAGGAATCTTAATGCTTTATTCTCAATACAATACTGGTCTATATTTTGTAACAGCAATAGGTGTTTTAATTGGTGTTGCCCTAGGTGCTACTGCGATAAGTATTCCTGTTTCAGTAGTAGCAAAACATTTTCCTCAATCAAATAGAACATTAGCAATGGGTATAGTTACTGCTTCAGGATCTTTTGGTTATTTTGTATCTCCAATATTTACTAGATACTCTTTAGTGGAGAATGGATGGGAAAATACGCTTTTAATTTTTGCAGGATTTATTATTGCAGGATTATTTTTAGCATTTTGCTTAACAACACCAAAAAATGTCGTGGGTGGTAAAATTAATGACAATCAAACAGCTTTAGAAGCTTTAAAAGAGGCTTTTAATAATAAAAGTTTTATTTATTTAACTCTAGGTTTTTTTGTATGTGGGTGGCACATTACCCTGGTTGCAACACACATACCTGTGTATATAAGTGACAGAGGTTTGCCTGAGTGGTGTACGGTTACAATCTTATCTATGATAGGTTTGTTTAATATATTTGGCACATTAACATCAGGGTATCTTGCTCAAAAATTTAGTAAAAAGTTAATTTTAAGTACAATTTATTTGGCTAGAGGATTGGTCATTGCAATATTCATATTTTTACCACCAAGTCCAATTATAGCTGTGTTTTTTGGAATGGCCTTTGGTTTTCTATGGCTTTCAACTGTACCTCCAACAATGGGGCTAGTTGGATTTATATTTGGTACAAAATACATTGGCTTATTATATGGAATAGTTTTTTTAAGTCATCAGATTGGTTCTTTTTTTGGAGCATACCTTGGTGGAGTATTTCATGATCTGTACGGATCCTATGATTATGCCTGGTACATATCAATTGGTTTATCAATATTTGCTGGATTGATACATTTACCTATTAAAGAAAAACAAGTTCAAAGATTACAAGTAGCTTAGCAAATTGAAAAAAGATAATTATTTAAAAGATA
>JAOIRP010000010.1 GCA_028221385.1 Candidatus Pelagibacter sp. | reverse complement strand
AACTTTTATGTGAATTTTTAGATCTAGATGATGATAATTTATTTAAATTCAAACAAAATAAAGAAACATCTATAAAAATAGAACCAAATATTATTACTAATTTATTTAAAAGTTTTGTATTTAAAGAATAATGGCGGAGAGACTGGGATTCGAACCCAGGATGGAGTTGCCCCCATGCCGGTTTTCAAGACCGGTGCTTTCAACCGCTCAGCCATCTCTCCGTTAGCAAGCTTTTATTCGATGGAATGATTCATTTCAACTATAAAACATGTAAAAATCTATGTAATGATTTATAAGAAATTATTATATATATGAAAAATAAAGAGTTTAATAAAGGTATACTTTTAACTGCTTTTGGATCCTTTTGGTGGGGAGTTGTTGGGGTTATATACTTTAAATATATTTCTTTTGCTGGACATATTGAGGTTGTTGTTCACCGAACAGTATGGACTTCTTTTGTGTTAATATTATCTACTTTTTATTTTTCTAAATGGAGTAAATTTTTTGCCATTATTAAAAATTATAAATTTTTAATAACTCTCTTTTTTTCTGGCATGCTAATTTTTATTAATTGGGCTGTGTGGATATATGCAGTTTCTAATGATCAAATTATTGATGCTAGTTTTGGTTATTTTATAATGCCAATATTAAGTGTTTTTTTAGGTAATATTTTTTTCAAAGAAAAACTTAATAGGAATAGAAAATTATCAATATGTTTAGTTGTAGTCTCTATATTTTTTTTATTATTCATTAGTCTTAAATCAATACCCTGGGTTGGTTTAATTGTTGCTTTAAGTTGGGGATTCTATAACCTTTTGAGAAAAAAAATTAGTGTTGATACAGATTTAGGATTATTAATTGAGAGTCTATTTATCTTACCTTTTTCCTTGTTCGTTTTTTATCTTATTGCACAAAAGGGGTTTAATGATTTCAGCTTTTCAAATCCACCACTAATGTTGCTTCTGATCTTAGCTGGTCCAATGACGGTTATCCCTTTATTTCTTTATGTACGAGGAGTTGAACTTTGTGGTTTAGGTCCAACAGGTATGATTTTTTATATAACACCTACTTTTCAATTTTTACTGGGTTTTTTCTATTATGATGAATTATTTTCACCTACAAAGTTAGTAAGTTTCATTTTAATCTGGATTGCTGTAATTATTTATTTAAAAGATTTATATGAAAATGGTTAAAATTTTTATTATTTTTCTGTCATCAATTATGTTTTCATCTGCATTTGCAGAAGAAGACACTTTCGAAAAATGGTTAAAAGATTTCAAAGTTCATGCTTTAGAAAATAATATTTCAGAGGTTACTTTTAACGAGACTATGAAAAATGTTACTTTTCTTCCTAATGTTATAAAATACGATAGATTTCAGCCCGAATTTTATGAGGATACCAAAACTTACATATCAAAAAGAACATCTAAAAAAAAAATAAAAAAAGGATTAGAACTTTTTAGAAAAAATAAAAATTTTATAGAATCTGTTGAAAAAAAATTTTCTGTTGAGAGTAGTTTGCTGCTTTCACTAATGGGCATTGAAACAAATTTTGGAACCTATGTAGGAAAAATGGATATTTTATCATCTTTAGCTACCTTAAGTTATGATAAAAGAAGAAGGGATTTTTTTACTAACGAACTTATAGTGATACTTCAGCTGGTTGAGAAGGGTGTAATTGATCATAAAATTTTATATGGCTCTTGGGCAGGTGCTTTCGGTAATTTTCAATTTATGCCAACTACAATAAAAAATTATGCTATAGACTATGACAAAAACAATATAATTGAACTTAAATCCACTGAAGACTCATTTGCTTCAGCTGCTAATTATATAAATAAAATTGGATGGAAAAAAAATGAACCTTGTTTTATAAAAGTATCTTTAACCGAAGATGTTCCTAACAAACTATTAAATACCTCTGCAAAGAAATTACATAATAAAAAAAAGCTTTCTTATTTAATGAAATTTATAAATAATAAAGATGATTATAATATAAATAAAAATTTGATTGGTGCGATAATCACTCCTGATAAAGATATAATTCCAGATTCTGAAAATCTAGAACCTGCTTATATAGTTTTTAATAATTATGAAAAAATATTAAAATGGAACAGGTCTCTTAGGTTTGGTTTAGCTGTTTGTGTTTTAAAAGATAAGTTTACAAATGCCTTATAAAAATTTCTTATCATTATTTTTTTTTATAGCTTTTATCAGCTGCACATCTGTTAGTGTAAAAAATGGCATAGGTATTATTGAGAAAGAAACTTTTTCAAATAAAGGTTTTACTTTAGTTTATTCAAATATTTTATACGATGAAAAAATAGTTTCAAACAAATTACAAGAAAGAGAATTAATAATATTTCAACGTAATTTAAAAAAAAATACGCAAGTTAAAATTTCAAATATTCTAAATAATAAATCTTTAATCGTTAAGGTTGGAAAAAAAACTAAATATCCTTTATTCAACAATTCTGTAATTAGTGCCAGAATTGCTAAAGAATTAGATATTGATTTAGATGAACCCTACGTTGAAATTATTGCTATACCTGAAAACTCTCTTTTTATTGCAAAAAAAGCCAAAACATTTGATGAAGAGAAAAATGTTGCTAATAAAGTTCCAGTTAATGACATAAGTATAGATAATCTCAATGATACACAAAAAGTTTCAATAAAATCAACTACAAAAACAAAGTTTTCATACACAATCAAAATTGCCGATTTTTTTTTTGAAGACACAGCTTTATCTATGATTAAAAGAATAAAATCCGAAACAAATCAAAGTGGAAAAATAAAAAAAATTTCTGATAAAAAATATAGAGTATATTTAGGTCCTTATATTAACATTAATTCTCTACAAAAATCCTATTATAGTATAAACATATTAGAGTTTGATAATATAGAAATTATAAAAAATGATTAAAAATAAATTATTAACTTTTTTTGTTTTTTGCTTGGTAACAGTAAATGCAAATGCTGCTTTTGATATACAAGCTAGAACTGCAATTCTTCAGGATTTTTTATCAGGAGAAATTTTATATGAAAAAGAACCAGATAAATCAATTTATCCTGCTTCGATGACAAAGATAATGACTGCTATAGTAGCTTTTGATTTGATTAAATCAGGGGATTTAAATTTAGATGATAAATTTATAATTTCTGAGAAAGCTTGGCGTCTTTCTCAGGCTGGGTACTCATCGATGTTCATTATGGTTGGTGATGAAATTAACGTTGAAAACTTATTAAGAGGGATAATCGTAGCTTCGGGGAACGACGCTTGCATAGCGTTAGCAGAGGGCATAGCTGGGACTGAAGAAGAATTTGCTTTAATGATGACGGCTAAAGCTGCTGAAATAGGAATGGTCAATACTAACTTTGCAAATTCATCAGGTATTAACAATCCAAATAACGTTTCAACAGTAAAAGATATCTTAATAATGTCACATTACCTAATAAAAGAATATCCTGAAGAATATAGATATTTTTCTGAAAAAGAATTTACTTGGGACAGAACTGGTGGTGACCCTATTACTCAAGGTAATAGAAATCCTCTTTTATATAAAAATTTTGGAGTAGATGGAATTAAAACTGGTTATCTAGCAGTTGAAAAATATTCATTAGCTTCATCTGTAATCAGAAATGGAAGAAGATTAATAGCTGTAGGCAGCGGTTTTGAAAGTAAAAATGCAAGATCTAAAGAAAGTAAAAAACTTCTTACATGGGGGATAACAAATTTTGATTTGATTGAAATTGCAAAATCAAAAGAACCAATTGAAAAAATAGATGTTTGGCTTGGAAAAAAAGAACAAGTTAATGTTTATGTTAAAAATGATATTTACAAAACTATACCAAAGGCTAGAAAGAGACTTTTAAAGGTATCCTTAAATTATAATGGCCCAGTTCAAGCACCAATTAAAAAAGACGACGTTCTTGGAAAACTTATGGTTGTGTATGATGGAGAATTACTCAATGAATATGATATCTTAGCCTTTGAAGATGTTAAAAAATTAAATGTTTTTTCTAGATTGTTAAAATCCATTAATTTTTTGATTTGGGGTGATGTCTAAAAACCCAATAATAGTATTTGAAGGGATTGAAGGAAGTGGCAAATCCTTGCATATTAATAATGTTTCAAATTATTTAAAAAAGATTAATAGAAAATTTATTAGAATTAGAGAACCTGGTGGAAGTAATAATTCAGAAAAAATTAGAAAACTAATTTTAGATAATAAGTCTTCATTTAATGAAAATACGGATTTATTACTATACATGTCTGCAAGAAGTGAAAACATTAGTGTAATAAAAAAAAATTTTAAAAAAAAGATGTATTTTGAGAATTTGACTTTTGTTCCTATGGAAAAAGATTTAATTAATTTTAAAATGTTAAATAATAATGAAAAAAATTACTTATTTAAATATCATTTAAATATTTACTCAAAATATTCTAAATTTTTAAATAGACCTGAGAGAAAATGGCTAGCTAGTCTTATTTAACATTTTAAGCCATTCAATTTGATCAATTACTTTAATCTTTAAATCTTTGGCTGAATTTACTTTTTTTATAGTTGGTTTTTCTCCTATAATTAAATAATTAAGTTTTTTATTTACATTGCTTATTATTTTGCCCGAATTATTTTCTATTAAAGATTTTGCTTCAGCTCTACTAATCCCATCTAATTTACCTGTTAGCATAAATGTTTTATCTTTTAATAACCCATCTTTATCTTGTGGTTTAACACTTTTGATTTTAAGTTTTTTACCTAATTCTGACAAAACTTCTATATTAGATTTATTGGAAAAAAAGGTTTTGATCGAAGTGATCTGAGTTTCACCAATTCCATCTATATCTAATAAAATTTCAATATTTTTCTCGTTAAGCAATTTAAAAAAATTTGCTGGTGTTTGCAAATGTCTTGCAATTAACTTTGCATTTTCTCGCCCTATATGTCTAATACCTAAAGAATAAATGAATCTTTCTAGAGAAATTTTTTGTTTTTCTTGAATTGAATATTTTAAATTTGAAACTGATAGCTGTCCCCATCCCTCTAGTTTTTGAATCTGTTGATAATCTAAATTAAAAATATCGTTTGGTGTTTTAATAAGCTTCATGTGCCAAAAATTTTCAATAATTTTTTTACCTAGCCCATCGATATTAAATGCTTCCTTAGAAACAAAGTGTTTTAATTTTTCTATTGCTATTTTTTCACACATATATCCTTCACTTACACATCTTCTTACAGCATCCTTTTTTTTGGTTATTTCATTATAATCTTTAACTGTTTTACCCCCACAAGATGGACAATTATTTGGAAAATTAAATTTTTTTGAATTTTTATCTCTTTTACTCAAATCAACTGATACCACATGGGGAATTACATCACCTGCCCTTTCAATATCAACAGTATCTCCAACTCTTATATCTTTTCTAATTATTTCATCCTCATTATGAAGAGTAGCATTTGAAACCACTACGCCTCCTATATTTACTGCTTTTATTTTAGCAACTGGTGTTAAGGCTCCTGTTCTTCCAACTTGAATATCAATATTTAATATCTCTGAAATAGCATTGTTAGCTGTGAACTTATGAGCTATGGCCCACCTTGGTGCGTTAGCTGCGAAACCTAATCTTTTTTGTAAGTCAAAATCATTTACTTTGTAGACAATGCCATCGATATCAAAATCTATTTCATTTCTTTTTTTTTCTAAATTTATATGATTTAAGATCAAATCTTTTATACTTGAAATTTTTTTATTGAATAGATTAGTTTTGAAGCCCCATTTTTTTAAATTTTCTAAAAAATCTGACTGAGTTTTAATATTTAAATTATCAACATAACCATATGTATACGCTATAAATTTTAGGGGTATTTCTTTTGTTACATCGGGGTTTTTTTGACGTAGCGACCCAGATGCAGCGTTTCTTGGGTTTGCAAATCTGTCTTCCATTTTCTTAAAATCACTATTGTTGATAAACACTTCTCCACGTATATCAATTTCACCTGGAAAATTATTCATTTTTACAAATTTAGGGATATCATTTATTGTATTTAAATTTTTTGTAATATCTTCTCCTTCTTTCCCATCTCCACGAGAAAGTCCTTTTATAAATTTTCCATTTATATAAGTTAATGATGCGGATATACCATCTATCTTTGGTTCAGCACTATATTCAATTGTGATCGCATCTTTCATGCTTAAAAAATTAAGCATTTTTTTCTCAAAATTTAAAAGATCATTTTCGTCGAAAGCGTTAGCTAAAGAAAGCATGGGGACTTTATGTTTTATTTTTTTAAAATTTTTTGAAGGAGTGTAACCCACTGAATTACTAGGTGACTTTACATTTTTTAAAAAGGGATATTGTTTTTCTAAAACAAAAATTTCATTTTTTAAAATATCATATGCTTTGTCACTTATCGATGGTTTGCTCTCATCATAATAAGATTTATTATGTTTCTGAATCTCTTTTATTTTTGCTAAATAATCTTTTTTAACTAGATTTTTTTTCATTTCTCTGAAAAAGTTTTTTAAATTTTTTAAACAGTCCTTTTTTTTCTTTTTTAGTCGCTTTCTTTATTTCTATTTTTTTATAATCTTTATTAAAAATCTTATAAGTTGCTTTATACCATTCACTTGATGCGTAATTATAGCCCAATAAGGTCCCATATTTTTTAGACTCCTCAATAAGACCAAGGTGATAATAAATTTCAACTAATCTATGAATAGCTTCTTCTACATAAACTGTTGTGTCATAGTCCTTTGTAACAATCTTAAAACGGTTTATGGCCGCAATCCATTTTTGTTTTTTAATATAATGTCGCCCAATATACATTTCTTTTGACGCTAGAATGTCATTGATTAAGTCAATTTTATATTTAGAGTCACTTGCAAAATCTGATTCTGGGAAATTATTTATAATATATTGAAATTTATTTTTTGCGTTAACCAAAGATGATAAATCTGTTTTTTCATCGACAATTAATTCATAATAACACATCGCAATTAAATAGTGGGCATAACTCTCTTTTTGATCGCCTTTATATGTTTTTAAAAATCTTTCTAAATTAAATAGTGCCTTAGAAAAATAATCTTGAAGATAGTATGCGTAAGAAGCCATAAGGGCTGATTTAGATGCCCACTCAGATTGTGGATACAGTAATTCTGCTTCAAGGAATTTTTGAGCAGCATAAAAAGTATCTCCTTTTTCTAAGGCAATCATCCCCTCTTTATAAGATGAGATCATTTCTTGTTCTTGATCCATTTCTTTAATTAAAGAAATTTCTTTTTTTTCAGCTATACAAGATTGTAATAATAATAATACAAATAATAGCTTACTTAATTTAATTATTAATTTCATTGAAGTATATTATTTATATAGCAAAAAAAACTTAAGCAATAGATCTTAAATGTTTTTTATTAACAAATGTATATGGAAGTGTTTTTTCTTTAATTTCTAATATTGAATAGTTTTCTTTATTTTCGAAAACTTTTCGTAATAATTGATTTGTAAGCTTGTGTCCACCTTGTGAACAAACTAATTTTCCAATAATCTTATAACCTGCAAGATACAAGTCACCCATACAATCTAAAATTTTATGGTTCACAAATTCTTTGTCATTTCTTAATCCATCCTCATTTATAACCTTATCGTCTTTAACAACAATGGCATTTTCAAGACTTCCTCCTTTTGCAAGACCCATCTCTTTTAACTTTGCAACATCTTCATATAAACAAAATGTTCTAGAGTTATAAATATCTGTTAGATCCGACTCATAAACTTTTATTGAATTTCTTTGATTGCCTATAGTTTTATTTTCATATTTAAGCTCAAAATCTATATCTAAGCTTATTTTACTTGGTTCAATGAAAATGACTTTTTTTCCATCTTTAAACTCTATTTTTTTTTCTATTTTAATTATCTTAATTGGAGACTCACTACTTTTTATTCCAACTTTAAGAATTTCATCAATAAAAATTTTTGCTGAGCCATCTAAAATTGGAACTTCTTGATTGTTAATTTCTACCAGGGCATTATCAATGCCCACACCATAAAAAGCTCCCATTAAATGTTCAATTGTTGAAACACTTACTCCATGTTCATTAGAAATAGTTGTGCAAAAAATGGCACTGCTTACATTAAATACATTGGGAATAACAATGTTATTTTGTTTAATATCTACTCTTTTAAAAACAATCCCAGTATTTGGCTCAGCTGGTTTAATTTTTATATTTGCAGCTAATCCACTGTGCAGACCAACACCACTAAGTGAAATATCTTTATTTAATGTTTTTTGGCTTAATACTGACATGAGAGAACTTATAATTTCATCTACTTAATTAAGAAAAACAAGAAATGTTACAGTAAAATACTAATTTACCTAAAGAAGTGAAAAAGCTTTTCAAAAAACCCTTTTTTTTTTGCTTTTTTTGGGATTATTACAACTTCTTGTTTGTTAAAACCCCCAATAAGTTTAAATGCTGACTCACATATATCTTCTGCTGATTCCTCAATTAATTCAATTTTTTTTGAAAAAGAAATTTTTTCCTTAAACTCATTATCCAATATTCTCGAACCATCCCCCATTAAAACTACTTTATGCTGATCTAATAATACAAAGTCTAAGTTTAATCTTATAGTTTTTAAAGACAATTCAAGTATTTCTTCAATACGGGCAGATATGATTTGCTGAACTAAATTTGTCGATGTCTTTTTTTCAATCAAAACATTTTTTTGTTGATCAAAATTAATTTTAATATTTTCAGACTCTTTCATATTCAAATTTAAAATTTTACATATATCGCTAGTAATGTGATTTCCACCAATAGGCAAAACATCAAAAAATATAATTTCATTCTTATTGTAATAAATTATTGATGTTTTTTTAAAACCAACATCAATGAATAAAATATTTTCATTTAAAAAGAAACTATTTTTATAATTTAAAGACTTTGCATAACTAGAGCAAAAAATTTGATTAATTGAAATATCTAATTTAAAAAAAATTCTCTTGTAATAATCTATAATATTTTTTGGAATACATATAAAAAGAACATCAATTGATATTAGATTACAATTCATTTTATCTGGAAAAAAATTATAATTAGTATCGTCTATTTTATAATTTTGTATAATTATATGAACAATATTTTGATTAGGATAATTTTTTAACAGCTGTTGTTTCGTATCTTGAATTAAAAATTGAATATCTCCTTTTTTCAATTTTGATCCATCTAATTTTTTTGAAATTGAAACACCAATGGTCAACATTTTTTTAGAATCAATCATTAAATTTATGCTGTCTAAATATTCATCAGTATTTTTTTCAAGATAAGTTACAATATTTTTTATCTTAATGTCGATATCAGATTGATCAAAAAAAAATTCACTTTCATTATAAAAGCTTTTTCTTATATCATCGACATTAATAGCACCTCCTCTTACTCTAGAAGATCCGCAATCAAAAATAAATTCAAACTTTTTTTCTCTCATTATTTTATAATAATTTGATTCGATATTCTTAAATCAATAAATTTATTTATTTTAAAATTATCATCATTCAAAATTTTTTTTGCTAGGTTTAATGACTCATATATTTTCTTTTTTGGTAATTTAATTAATATATTATCATTAGTCAAAATATCCCACCTTCCTGATGAAAAATAAAATAATGATCTTAAATCTTCAAAATTAAATCCTGAACGTTCAAGATGTATTTTTAGTTCCAAAAATTTATTAGAATTAAATTTACCAAATATGCTAGGCAATTTTTTTTTAAAATCTTTATTACTTATTAGTTTTCCATTAGATCCAACTAAAACATCTTCTTTATTAGAAATTTTCGCTATAAATTTAGTTGGCTTTATTTTTATATTGAGTTCTCTAGGATAGATCTTTTTAATCGAATATTTTTCTATGATATTAAATTCAGAAATAGATTTTTTTAACACTTCTTTTTTTAAAAAAAATATATTTTTTTCAATTGTATCGTTTAATTCATCATTAAGTCCCTCTAAATCATCTAATGGTATTCCTGTAATATTGATATTGTTTATTTGAAACAGATTTTCAGTTTTATATAGAGTCTTGTTTGTTGTTGTGCTTAATGCCACTAAAAAAAAAAAATATAATATTAAGGATTTTTTTTTACCTATTAATTGATGCATCTTTTAATATCCATTCAATTAACTTTATAAAGCTAATACCTTTGTATCTAGCAATCTCTGGTACCAATGATAATTTGGTCATTCCTGGCTGAGTATTTAGTTCCAATAAGTAAAATTTTCCTTTGAAGAATTTAAAATCTGATCTTGTTACCCCTTTACAACCAATTACTTTATGTGCCTTTAATGCTATATCTGTGACTATTTTTAATTCTTTTTTAGTAATTTTAACAGGCATGATGTGTTTTGTATTTGATTTGGGGTTATATTTAGCTTCGTAATCATAAAACTCTCTTTTAGGTTTTAGCTCTATCGCTCCCAACTTTTTTTTTCCCATAATAGCCACTTGTATTTCTCTGCCTGGGATAAATTCTTCAATTAATATTTCCTTGTAATGTTCTAATTTTTTTAGGCGTCGTAACAAATTTTTTTTATCACATATATAAACGTGTACACTTGAGCCTTCATTTATAGGTTTTATAACAACAGGAAATTTTAATTTTTTTTCAATCCTTTTAGTAATAGTCTTATCTTTTTTTGCAAATATATATTTAATATATTTTGGGGTTAAAATATTATTTTGTAAAAAAATCTTTTTTGAAATTTCTTTATCCATTGCTATAGATGATGCTATGGCACCTGAATGAGTGTATGGAATCTTTTGAGCTTCTAAGATTGTTTGTATATATCCATCTTCACCAAATTGACCGTGCAAAGCATTAAAAATAGTATCTGGCTTATATTTTCTTAAATTTTTGGACAATTCTAAATTAGGTTCACTCGTTAATACTTTATATCCATTTTTTTTTAATTCTTTTGAAACCTCTTTACCAGTTTCCAGGCTAATTAATCGCTCTTTAGAAATGCCACCGCTAATAATTAAAATTTTTTTTTTCATATCTAGCCTAGTATCTTAATTTCTTTTTCTAGTTTAATACCTGTTTTTTTTTCAACATTCTCACGGACAAATTCTATCAATTTAATCATATCTTTAAAGCTAGCGTTATTCTTGTTCACAAAAAAATTACAATGTTTATCTGAAATACAAGCATCACCAAATGTTGTATTTAATGGTACGGACTCTTTTATTAATTCCCAAACTTTTTTATTTGTTTGGTTTATAGGATTCTTAAATGTACTACCACTTGTTTTGATTTTAGTAGGTTGAGTACTATCTTTTTTCTTTTTGAGTTCTAATATTTTTTTTTTAATAGCATCTTTATCTTTTTTTTCACCCTTAACAGAAGCACTCAAAAAAATTAGGTCACTTGGCAAATTATTATTTCTATATTCAAATAATACTTTGTTAGCAGGTAATGTTATGACATTGCCAATTCTGTCAATTGCTTGTATGGATATAAGTATATCTTTAAACTCCTTGTCAAAACATCCCGCATTCATTTTTAAACCTCCACCTATAGTTCCAGGTATGCAGGCTAAGAACTCTAAGCCCCCTATTTCATTATCCTGAGCAAATTCTGAGAGTTTAGCATCTAAACAAGAGCTGCCTGCTACAATAATATTATTGGGTAATAGTGAAATATTTGAAAAATTTTTTCCTAATTTTATGACTATGCCATCGTATAGGCTATCACTTATTAATGTATTTGAGCCAGCACCTAAAATATGTATTTTTTCTTTGTTTCCAAATTTTTTTAAGAATGAAACTAGGTCTGCTAATGTGTCTGGCTTAAAATATACTTTCGTTTTACCTCCTATATTAAACCAATTACTTTTTTTTAAATCATGATCAAAATAAAATCTGCTGCCTACCTCTTTAGAAAATTTTTTAATCTCTTCTATATTCATTTTAATAACTCTGGCATCTCTTTTATCCATGATGAAATGGTACCTGCTCCCATTCCAATTACAATTTTTTTACCATATACATTACTTTTGATTAATTTTGCTATTTGATATTGATCCTCTACTAAAAATAAATTTACCTTTGAATTTTTTATAATTTCTTTAGCAAATAGATTATAGCTAAATCCAAGTTTTATTTTTTCTCCTGCGGCATAGACTGGACAAAGAATAACAGAGTCAGCTTTTTTGAATGATGAACAGAACTCTTTTTTAAGGTCTCTTAATCTTGATATTCTATGGGGCTGAAAAATGCATATTATTTCATGATCTTTGTATGCCTCTCTTACTCCACTTAAGACTTCTTTTATTTCTGTTGGATGGTGTGCATAATCATCATAAAAATTAACATTGCGATATGAAAATATTTTGTTAAATCTTCTTTGAACACCTGTAAATTCATTCAAACCTTTTTTTATAATTTTTTTTGGTATTCCGATTGTAAAAGCTAGTGCCGCTGCTGCTGTTGAATTTCTAATATTATGAATACCTAGAAGTGGTATCTTAATATCTTTTATTGATAATTTTTTCTTTCCTGGAATTTTAATCAATAAATCAAACTCAGAAAATTCTTTAAACTGTTTTATATTTCTTATGTAAAATTGAGATTTTGGATTAGTTCCATAAGAATAGTAATTTTTTATTTTAATTTTTTTTAACATTTCAGCATTATTTTTATCATCGATACAGATAAAAGATTTTCCGAATGAAGGAACCTTATTTACAAATTCTAAAAACAAATCTTTAAGTTCATTCATAGATTTATAAAAATCCATATGTTCCCTGTCTATATTTGTAACAATTGAGTATGTGGGAGGAACATGAATAAAACTTCCGTCAGATTCGTCCGCTTCTAATATGCACCAATCACTCTTACCAAGTTTTGCTGAATTTTTTAAAGAATTAAGAACTCCACCATTTATAATTGTGGGATCCAATTTTGTTTTAGAAAATATTGAAGCCATTAAAGATGTTGTTGTAGTTTTGCCATGTGATCCTGTCACTACTATATTTTTTGTTAAAGAAACAATATTAGCCAACATTTTTCCGCGCTGATAAATTGGTAGCTGTTTTTTTCTAGCTTCAATTAATTCTGGATTATTTTTTTTTATTGCTGATGAAATCACAATAATTGTTGCTTTTTTAATGTTTTTTTTTGAGTGATTAATAGAAATTTTTATTTTATTTTTTTTTAACCTATCAATATTTTTATTATGTGAAATATCACTTCCCTGAACATTAAAACCCATACCTTTCATAATCAATGATAGTCCACTCATACCAATACCACCAATGCCTATAAAATGTATTACTTCGGTTTTAGCTAATTCAATTTTCATTAATTGTATCTATAATTTTTTGATTTACATTATTCCATGAATTTTGAAAGTTAAAATTTTTCATATTTTTTTTTTTTTTAAGATATTCTTTTTTGTCTTGAATTATATGTATTAATTTGCTTGTCAAATTTGTTTCGTTAATTTCATTTTGATTCATAATCCAATTACAACCATATTGTTCATAAAAGTTTGCATTTTCAAATTGATGATTATCTTTTGAAGAAGGAAGTGGTATTGCCAAATGAGGAATATTCATAAACATTAATTCGGCTAATGTTGATGCTCCTGCTCTTGTAATGCAGATATTAGACTTATTCATTATATCTGAAATATTTGCGTTAAAATCAAATATTTCACTTTCTATAGTGTTTGAGGAGTAATAATCTTTTAATTGTTTAAAATTGTCAGTATTTGTTTGTTGATAAATTTTTAGTTTATATTTTTTACTAATCTCCTTGATTGAATGAATTATTGTATCAAATAATTTTGCTCCTTGGCTTCCCCCTATAATTAAAATATTAGTTTTCTCATCTGTCTTTTCAAGTTTGTGAGTTTCATAAAATTCTTTTCTCACCAATGGGTAGATAGTAGATATTTTATTCTTAAATTTATCTGGAAAATTTTTAATTTTATCTGAATAACAAAATATTTTATTACAGTATTTAATAAAAATCTTATTAGATCTACCTAACACCATATTCGGCTCTAATAAAAACAACTTTCTATTCAATATTTTAGACGCGAAACATAGGGGTAAAGACATGTACCCGCCTGTCGAAATTATTATTTCAATCTTTTTTTCTTTTAGCAGTATGAAAGATCTTATTATTGAATTTAAAAATAAAATAATTTGAAAAGGTAAATAAAAAATATTTTTTGATAGTTTGGGTGTGTCTATGATCTCAATATTATATTTTTCTTTTTTTAAAAATTTTATTCCTCTTCGATCTGAAGTTAAATGTACATTGTATTTGTCTTTTAAATGTTCGTAAATAATAGTTGCTGGAATGACATGACCACCAGAACCTCCAGTAGTGATTAAGATATTTTTTTTCATATTAGACAACTTTTCTTTTTGTCAAATTTAATATTATACCTGATAAAATTGACATACCTATTATAGATGATCCTCCATAGCTTAAATAAGGCAATGTCATTCCAGTAGTGGGAAACAATCTAATATTTACGCCCAAGTGTATAAGTGCTTGGGAAATGATAAGAGTTATTAGCCCTGTTAATATTAATTTAACTTTCTCATCTTTTTCTAGATAAATTCTTTTAAATACTGTGTAAATTAAAAACAAAAATATGAATAATAATAAGATAATAAAAACAATTCCAAACTCCTCAGAAATTACAGATACTATATAATCCGTGTGAGCTTCTGGGACTCTATTTTTTAAAGTGCCCTCTCCAATGCCCTTACCAAAAAAACCTCCACTTGAAATAGCTTCTATTGCTTTTTCAGATTGAAAATTATGCGTTCCAGTATTAGGATCAAAAAAAGAAAAAACTCTATTTTTTATATACCCAAACTTGTCCACAAAAAAAATAAGATAAAAAAGTATAAAAATAGA
Source organism: Candidatus Pelagibacter sp. (assembly GCA_028221385.1). The sequence goes on along the minus strand of JAOIRP010000010.1, from coordinate 1,606 downwards.
AACAGTAAAAACAGTTAAAAAAATTGTAAGACTAATTCCAGAAATAAAAACAAGAGTTAACCAAGATAAAAAAATAAGTAGTGTTTGACCAATATCTGGTTGCATCATTAACAAAAAAAATATGGGTACAATTACCATAAAGCTAATAAAATATTTATAATAAATATTATAATTTTTTTCACTACTTAAAATTATAGCAATTAAAATAATTGCAAAAGGTTTAACAAGTTCTATAGGTTGAAATCTTGGTAAAAAAATTAAATCAAGCCATCTTCTTGAGCCATTTACTTCAGTTCCAATTATAGGTACCAAAAATAAAAAAAATAATGATATAAAAAATAACAAAATTGATAATGGAAAAAGTGTTTTCTTATTCAAAGATGAAAAAAAGATTAAAATCAATATTCCTAAACAAATATATATTAAGTGTTTAAAAAAGAAAAAATAATTATTTGTATTTAGTTTATCAGACGCAATTAATGAAGTTGATACTAATGAAAAAAATAAACCTAAACCAAATAAAAATATAATTAATAAGAATATTGTTTTATCAATCTTTTTCCACCATACATAATAAAAATTATAAATCACATTATCACTCAGCATTAAGCATTCCCTTAATTAGGTGATTAAAATAGTTTCCTCTATCTTCAAAATTTTTAAAACTATCAAAAGAGGCCGCAGCTGGACTAAAGAGTATTATATGTTGTTTTTGTTTTTTATTATTTTTCTTAATATCTATTAAAACTTTTTTTATTGAGGATTTTAAATCATCAAATAATTGGTAATTTATTTTTTTTTTTAGTTTATTTATAAAGAATTTTTTATTTTTTCCAAAAATATATGCTTCGATATTTTTACATTCACTTTTATTCAAAAGAAATTTATCTCCTTTTTTAGCTTGTCCCCCAACTATCCAATAAACATTTGTAATTGATCTTAAGATGCTGACTGTAGAAGAAAAGCTCGTTGCTTTTGAGTCATTAATAATTATTAAATTTTTAGATTTAAAAATCACTTGTTGTCTAAAATCTAGTCCATTAAATTTTTGAAGGGCTTTAAATAAATTATTTTTTGATATCTTCATTTTTTTTTGCAATTTCAAACACAAAAGATAAATTTTCTTTATTTCCATCAGATAAAAAGTTTGAATTGTCTATCTTTTTCAATGCTTTAGATTGAACTGTTTTATTTATCTTAATTATTTTAGATAAAATTTTTTGGCCTGATAGATATCTTTTAATAAATAAATTATTTGTATTAAGAAAAGTAAAATCTTTTTTTGTCTGAGTTTTAATTAATTTAAACTTAGCTTTAATATAATTTCTGATTGACCCGTGTCTCTCTAGATGGTCTGGTGAAATATTTAATATTGCTGCCAAATGTGATTTGAAAATTTTACTATATTCTAACTGATAAGATGAGGCTTCTGTTACAAATACTGTTTTAGGTGTTATTTTTTTTTCTGATAGAATTGGATTTCCAATATTTCCTACTAATCTAGCATCGATTTTTTGGTATTTTAAAACTTCATATATAATTTTTACAGTAGTTGATTTTCCATTAGTTCCAGTGATTGTAATATTTTTATTTTTTTTATTATAAT
>JAOIRP010000001.1 GCA_028221385.1 Candidatus Pelagibacter sp. | reverse complement strand
CTGTACCTATAGATTTTGAAAACGCTTCTTTAGCAGCAAATCTATTTGAGTAAAAAGATATTTTATTCTTTTTATTTTTTGCTAATAAAATTTCAGAATCGGTAAATATTCTTTTGATAAAAAGTTTGTTTGTAAGAGATTTCTTTATTCGATTTTTTTCAACAATATCCACTCCGATACCTAGTATTTGCATAATTATTATTTAATAATCTTTTTAAATGTTTTTATTGTTTTATCTAAACCATAAAATATTGACTCTCCTATTATGAAGTGGCCAATGTTAAATTCTTCAATTTGTTTTATTTTTTTTAGAATCTTTGTCGTTTTATAATCTAAACCATGACCAGCGTGTACTTCCAATCCAATTAAGGAAGCTAGTTTGCAACATTTTTTAATCATAACCAGTTCACGGTAAAAATTTTTATTTGCTTTTACTAAATTAGAAATTTTGCCAGTATGAAGTTCTATACAATCTGTATCTAATTTCTTAGCTAATTTTATATCTTTTATTGTAGGGTTTATAAATAAACTTGTTCTAATATTTTTTTTTTTGAATTGAGAAATTATCTTTTTTATCTTATTTTTATTTTTTGACAGGTTCAAACCACCTTCTGTCGTAATTTCTTTTCTATTTTCTGGAACTAAACATATGAAATTTGGTTGATTTCTTAAGGCAATTTTTAAAATCTTTGAATTTAATGATATTTCCAAATTAACTAGTATTTTTTTTTCTTTACATATCTTAAATACATCACTGTCTTTAATATGTCTTCTGTCTTCTCTTAAATGAATAGTTACGGAATTTGCACCAGAATTTATCACTTTCTTAGCTGCCAATAATGGATCTGGGTGCGTTGATCCTCTTGCATTTCTAATTGTTGCTATATGATCAATATTTATACCTAATCTCGTCATTTAATAAATCTACTTCCAGGAGTGGTGATGGGTATAGATCTTAATAGCTTTGGTAGTTTATTTTTTTTGTAGGTAGGAACCTCAATTTTCATATGTGAAATAATTTTTTTTTTAATTTTTAAAGTTTTATTTGTAGATCTATCAATTATTGATGCAAATCCAATTAATTTTGCTTTTGATTTTGTTACCAATTTAACACATTCCATACTTGATTTTCCCGTAGTTATTACATCTTCCATAATTAAAACTTTAGACCCTTTTTTAATATGAAAACCACGCCTTAATATAAATTTTCCATTTACTCTTTCACAAAAAATAGTTTCTTTTTTAAGAAGTCTACCAATCTCATAACCTATAATAATTCCCCCCATTGCAGGAGCTAAAATTAAATCTATTGATTTAAAGTTTTTTTTAATCTTATTTGCTAATGACTTGCAAATTTTATCAGCTAGATGAGGGTAACTTAGTAGTTTAGCGCATTGTATATATTTAGACGAATGCAAGCCAGAAGATAATACAAAATGACCTTCTAATAGTGCGTTAGTTTTTTTTAAAATATTTAAAGATTTTTTGTGTGAAAGCATTTCTTTTTTCCTCATGTCTGATGATTTTAAATTTTATATCTTTTTGTTTTAACTCACTTATAAAATTTGTAAAGTTTTTCAAATCTCTGATTATTAAATTAAATCTAAAATTTATATACTCACTAGTTTTTTCTTTCATTTCAACGTTTGAAATATTTAATTTATGTAATCCTAAAGATGTAGTGACTTCGCCTAATTTACCTGGTTTATCAGGGAGTGAAATCCATAATGTTGTATTATACTTTTTAACTCTCTCTTCTTTTTGTTCACCTTTGAGATGCCAATATCTTCTAATTGCTGCTCTTGCTTTGCCTGTTTTTGTAATAGGTATCCAATGTAAGGATGGTGATTTATTTTTTGATGTTATAACTTCAACTACATCACCATTATGAAGGATGCTTTGTAGCTCCTTGTTATTACCATTTATTTTACAGCCAATAGCATTATCACCTATTTTAGTGTGAACAGCATAAGCAAAATCTATAGGAGTTGCATCCTTAGGTAATTTAATTACTGAACCTTTTGGTGTAAAACAAAATACATTTTCTTGAAACATTTGAAGTTTTGTATATTCAAATGAGTGTTCAGGGTTCTCATCTTTGTCGATAATTTCAACTAGATCTGCCAACCAATCATATTCCTTCCATGTTAATGAATTAAATTTTTCTGATGATTTATATTTCCAATGCGATGCGATCCCTCTCTCAGCAAAATCATGCATGGCTGAGGTTCTGATTTGTATTTCAATAGGTCTTTTATTGGGACCAATGACAGCAGTATGTAGAGATTGGTACTTGTTTATTTTTGGTGAAGAAATATAATCTTTAAATCGACCTGGTATGCAATTCCATTGCTTATGAAATACACCTAAAGCTTTATAACAATCTTCTGTACTTTTTAGTATTACCCTAAAACCAATTATATCAGTTATTTGCTCAAGAGAAATTCTTTTTTTTTGTACTTTCCTCCAAATTGAGAACGGTGTTTTTTCTCTTCCAATGATTTCTGCATTAATTTTATATTCATTCAATAGTTCACTAATTTGTAATGATATTGAGTTAAAACTATTAACTTTGTCTTCTTTAATTTCATCCAGTCTTTTTTTAATTAATTCTCTACCCTTATTATTTAAGACTTTAAATGATAGATCTTCAAGTTCATCTCTAATACGGTGCATCCCCATTCTGTCGGCTAAAGGTGCATAAATTTCCATAGTTTCTTTTGCAATCCGTTCTTTTTTTTCAATCTTAAGTATCGCATCAATAGTCCGCATATTATGAAGGCGATCAGCAATCTTAACTAGTAAAACTCTTATATCTTTTGATGTTGCTAAGATTAATTTTCTAAAATTTTCTGCTTTTGAATTTGAAAGAGCTTGATTTTCAAAGACAGATATTTTTGTAACACCATTAACTAAATCAGCAACTTCTTGACCAAATTCATTTTTAATTGTTTCATAAGTCGCATGAGTATCTTCAATAGTATCGTGTAAAAGACCAGTCGCAATTGTTGCGCTATCTAATTTTAATTCTGTTAAAATATTTGCTACAGCTATAGGGTGGTTAGAATATGGGTCACCTGAATGTCTTTTTTGATTTTTATGAGCCTTAATTGCAAAATCGTATGCTTTATTTAATTTTTCTGGATTTACAAATTTATTGTATAATTTTACTTTATTTATTAATTCTTCAGAATTAAGCATTATTAATTATAACATTAATTTATATCTCTTTAATAGATTTTAAGTCTTTTATCGGTAAAGCATTAATCAAATTTACAATACTTTTCTCAGTTTTTGGGTGTTTCCAAGATTTATCAATTTGATATAGGGGCAAAAGAACAAAATTTCTATCAACCATTCTTGGATGTGGTATCAGTAGTTTATTTTCTAAATTCAGTACATTGTGATTATAGTCAATAATATCAATATCGCATTTTCTAGGTGAATTTTTTTTAGACTTCACTCTTCCTAATTTTTTTTCAACTAATTTACATATTTCTAATAATTTTAAAGCGCTACAATATACTTCAGCTTTAATCACAATATTTATAAAGTCTGGTTTAGATGGGTCTGGCCATGACTCAGACTCAAAATTATTTGAACATTTTAAAATTTTAACATTATGTGTTTTGAGTTCTAACTTTGCTTTATCAATATTTTGTATCTTATTTCCTAAATTAGAACCTATAGCTAAATAAACTAATTTAGCTTGATTTTCTGATGAATCTTGCTTTGTCACGGTTCCAATCTCTATTTTTTTTTGTAGCTCTTTTATCAAATTGTTTTTTTCCTTTTGCAACAGCAATCTCTATTTTTGCTTTACCTTTTTTTAAATACATTTTGGTTGGAACCAACGTAAAACCATCTCTTTGTATTTTACCAATCAATTTATTTATCTCTTTTTTATTCAATAAAAGTTTTCTTTCGTCCATTGGGCTATGACTAGAGTAACTTGCTTGTTTATAAGCTGCTATGTGAGAATTAATCAAAACAATTTCTCCATTTTTTTCAACAGCATAAGAGTCTGCGATATTAACTTTTCCTTCTCTAATTGATTTAATTTCAGAACCTTTAAGCACAAGTCCTGCTTCAATTAAATCTTCAAAAAAATAATTAAAACTTGCTTTTCTATTTAAACAAATAATTTTTAAACCAGTATTGGTTTTATTGGTCATTAAAGTAAATCTGCTGAAGCGAGTGCTTTTTTGACAGCTATTTTAGTAGGCTCAGTAATATGTACTAACGGTAGTCTAACTTCATCTCCACATAATCCTAAAAGTTTAGCTGCATATTTAACAGGACTTGGATTACTCTCAATAAACATCGAATTATGAATGGGTTGTAAAATTTTATCTAATCTTTGAGCTTCATTAATGTCTTTGCTGTCTTTAGATGTTGAAAATTTTTGAAACTCTGCACATAATTTTGGAGCTATATTTGCCGTTACACTTATTGCGCCAACCCCACCTCTTTTATTAAATTCTAATGCATTATCATCATTCCCAGTAAGTTGAATAAATTCTTTACCCATTTTTTTTTTTTGTTGATTAACTCTTTCTAAATCACCAGTTGCATCTTTTACACCTACAATATTTTTTAATTCAAATAATCTTGCCATGGTATCAACCGACATGTCTATAACCGATCTACTTGGAATATTATAAATTATAATTGGTATTCCACATTTATCATTAATAGCTTTGTAATGTTGGTATAATCCTTCTTGAGTGGGTTTGTTGTAATAAGGTGTAACAACTAAAACAGCATCAGCTCCTACTTTCTCTGCATGAGTTGTAAGAGATACTGCTTCAGCAGTTGAATTAGAGCCAGTGCCTGCTATCACTGGATTTTTACCTGCACTCTCTTTAATACAAAGTTCTATAACTTTTTGATGTTCATTATGACTTAATGTCGGTGACTCACCTGTGGTTCCAGCTGGAATTAGTCCATTTGTTCCATTATTAATATGAAAATGGATAAGCTTAATATAAGCATCTTCGTCTAGCTTATTATTTTTAAATGGTGTAATTAAAGCAACATTTGATCCTTTGAACATAAATACTTATAACATAGTTTAACGATTCATTTAGTAAATTTATGACTAGATATATATTTTTTTTAACAAAATTAATAAGTTTGATTTTGATATTAACTGTTGGTGCTATAGCAGTGGATATATCGATAATACCAGTAAAAAAACCTATTTTAGATAAGGAAACACAACAACAAAAATTAACTCAGGGCATTATAAAGCCAAAACCCAAACCAATTAAAGAACAAGAAAATAAAAAATTATCAAAGGAAATTATAAAACCAGAGGTTAAACCTTCCAAAAAAATTGAAAAAAAACAATCGAAAGAAATAGCTCAAATTGAAGAAGAGATAACAAAAAAAGAACCAAAAAAAGTTGCAGTAAAAGAAGAAAGTAAAGTTGGTCTTTTAATACCAAAAAATAAACCTCTTGTTTTTAAAAAGAAGACTACTGAGGCTGCTGTTAAATCAAAATATTATAGTCAAAAGGATTTTAATATTGCAAAAAAGGCAATTCAAGCAATGGAAAAACGGAAATGGTCTTCTGCTGTATCTATATCAAAAAAAGCTAGAGACAAATCCATTTATAACTTTATTCAATGGAAACACCTACTAACAAGAGGTAACCAGGCAAGTTTTTATGAGTATATGGCTTTCATTAACGATAACCAAAATTATCCTAGAATAAACAGGATCAGATATTTAGCTGAACACAAGTTGTCAACGGATAAAATTTCACCCAACAAAATAATAAATTGGTTCGATGAAAAAGAACCATTGAGTGGGTATGGAAAATTAATACTTGGTGAAAGTTTAATTATTAAAGGTGATGTTGAAAAAGGAAAAACTTTAATTAAACAAGGGTGGATTTCAGCAGAACTAAATAGATCTGAAATGAAGTTTTTAAGAAAAAAATATAAAAAATACTTAAATGCAGATGATTATATTAAAAGAGCTGATTATTTAGCGTGGGAAAATAAATATTGGGATCTAAAAAGAATGCTTAGATATTTACCAAAAGACTATGAATTGCTTTACACAGCTAGGCAAATTTTAATGAGTAAATCTTATGGTGTAGATAAAGCCATAGCCAATGTTCCTGCTAAACTTAAAAATGATGCTGGATTAAACTACGACCGACTTAAATGGAGAAGAAAAAGAGGTAGAGTCGATGATTCCTTAGAAATTATTTTTAAAGTTAAAAATGATAAAGATTATCTAGTTAGACCTGATAAATGGTGGGTTGAAAGAGCTATAATGACCAGAGCTTTAATTTATAAAAATAAATTTGAGCAAGCTTACAAAGTTTCAAGTAAACACTCATTAACAGAAGGTCCTGAATTAGCTGAAGCAGAGTGGCTAAGTGGATGGATAGCCTTAAGCTTTCTTGATGATCCAATTTTAGCAATCGATCACTTCAATAAATTTTATCAAAATGTTGGTTACCCTATAAGTTTGTCAAGAGGAGCTTATTGGTTAGGTAGGTCATATGAAAAAATTGGTGATCAAAAAAAATCTGAACAATGGTACAAAGAATCGAGTAAATATTTGACAACTTATTATGGGCAATTATCTCATTTAAAGATTAAACCAAATGAAACTTTTGAGCTTAATCAACAACAAAAAATTAGTGATGAGTATAGAAAATATTTTTATAAAAATGATTTAGTTAAAATTTCCTATCTTTTAAGTGAACTTAAAAAAAGCAAATATACAAAAAGTATTTTAAAACATCTTGCTAACGATAATATTGAAAATGGCAGTGAAGTTTTAGCAGCTGAACTCTCAACAAATCTCGCACGTTATGATTTTGCAATACAAATAGCAAAATTGGCCTCTTATGAAAAAAGATTTCATAATGATTTCAATTACCCAATTATAAGCACTCCTGCTTACGTGAATGGCCGTAAAATTCCTGAAACAGCTTTCATTTTATCCATAATTAGACAAGAGAGTGAATTTGATATGACAGCAAATAGTCACGCTGGAGCTCAAGGTTTAATGCAACTAATGCCTTACACTGCAAAAATTGTTTCAAAGCAAGCAAAACTCCCTTATTCTAAATCAAGATTAACCACAGATCCTGAATATAATATAAATCTTGGATCACACTATATAGCTGGATTAATTTTAGAATATGATGGTGCCTATCCATTTGCTATTGCAGCTTACAACGCTGGTCCAAATAGAGTTAAATACTGGAAGAAAATAAATAAAAATCCTCAAAAAAAACAAATAGATTATGTTGATTGGATTGAATTGATAAAATTTAAAGAGACTAGGAATTATGTTCAACGCGTTCTAGAGAATTATAATGTTTACCGATATATTCTAGAAAAAAAACCAATTCTAATAAAAGACTTTTTCAAGGATCAGCCACTATATTAATGGCGGAAGAGGAGGGATTCGAACCCTCGGTACAAGTTTCCCCGCACGGTCATTTAGCAAACGACTGGTTTCAGCCTCTCACCCACTCTTCCACTGCGACATTGATATATCCGATTGTATTGAATATTCAATATTTATAAAGTAATTATTGATTAATATAATGAAAAATAAATACTCTATATTTTCACTAATTAAAAATGCTTTCAGTTATCACGAAAACTGGCAAAAAGCATGGAAGGACCCTCAACCAAAAAAAGAATATGATGCTGTAATTGTTGGTGGTGGTGGTCATGGCTTAGCGACTGCCTACTATTTAGCAAAAAAACACAATATGAAAAATATTGCAGTTGTAGAAAAGGGTTGGATTGGTGGTGGGAATACTGGAAGAAATACAACAATTATAAGATCAAATTATTTATGGGATGCTAGTGCAGGTCTTTATGATCATGCTTTAAAAATTTGGGAAGGTTTATCTCAGGAATTAAATTATAATGTAATGTTCAGTCAAAGAGGTGTTATGAATCTTGCACATAATCTTCAAGACGTTAGAGATTTAAAAAGAAGAACTCACGCAAATAGGTTAAATGGTATAGATGCATATTATCTTAGTACTGAAGAGGTTAAAAAATTCTGTCCTATTATAAATACTTCACCAGATATTAGATACCCTGTTTTAGGTGGAACTCTGCAAAAGAGAGCCGGTACTGCACGACATGATGCAGTTGCCTGGGGTTATGCTCGTGGTGCTGATGAAATGGGTGTGGATATAATTCAAAATTGTGAAGTTAAGGGAATAAAACGTAATGGTGATCAAGTTGAAGGTATTGAAACCACAAAAGGTTTTATAGCTACAAAGAAGATTGGTGTTGTCGCTGCTGGACATTCTAGTGTTATTGCAAACATGGCAGGTCTGAGACTACCTTTGGAAAGTAAACCTTTACAAGCATTAGTGTCTGAACCAGTAAAACCTATTATTGATACTGTTGTAATGTCTAATGCGGTTCATGCTTATGTTAGTCAATCAGACAAGGGTGAGCTTGTAATTGGCGCTGGTACAGATGACTATGTATCTTATTCACAAAAAGGCAGCCATCAAATAGTTGAAGGTACTTTAAATGCAATTTTGGAACTTTATCCAATTTTTAGTAGAATGAGAATGTTGCGTCAATGGGGAGGCATAGTTGATATCTGTCCTGATGCTAGCCCTATAATAAGTAAAACTTCCATTAAAGGTTTATATTTTAATTGTGGTTGGGGCACTGGTGGATTTAAAGCAACTCCTGGATCAGGAGATCTATTTGCTCATACAGTAGCTAATGATGAACCTCATAAACTTAATGCAGCGTTTAATTTAAATAGATTTATTAGTGGTGATCTTGTAGATGAACACGGTGCAGCAGCAGTAGCGCATTAAATGTTTTTAATTAATTGTCCTTTTTGTGGTGAAAGAGATCAAAGTGAATTTAAAGCTGGTGGTGAAGCTCATATCGAAAGACCCAAACAACCTACAGAACTAAGTGATGATCAATGGGCAGAATACTTATTTATGCGAAAAAACATAAAAGGTGTTCAATTTGAAAGATGGAACCATGCTCACGGATGTAGAAAATGGTTCAACATGGTAAGAGATACGTCTAATGATGAAATTAAATTAATTTATAAAATGGGTGAGAAACCACCTACCGAATAAAATGTCTAATAATCTTAGAGTTAAGAGCAGTGAATACATTGATGAAACAACAAGTGTTTCTTTTAAATTTAATGGAAAAACCTATCATGGTTACAAAGGTGACACCCTAGCCTCTGCTTTATTAGCTAATAATGTTCATTTAGTTGGTAGAAGCTTTAAATACCATAGACCAAGAGGGATAATGACATCTGGATCAGAAGAGCCAAATGCAATTGTTCAAGTAGGTACTGACTCTGCTATGACTGAACCAAATGTAAGAGCTACAGAAGTAGAAATTTATGATGGGTTAGAAGCAACTAGTCAAAACTGTTGGCCAAGTGTAAATTTTGATATTGGAGGAATTAATAATTTATTATCACCATTTTTACCTGCTGGATTTTATTATAAAACTTTTATGTGGCCAGCAAGTTTTTGGGAGAAATACGAATATTTCATTAGACACTCAGCAGGACTAGGAAAATCACCGACAAAACCAGATACTGACATTTATGATCATAAGCACATACATTGTGATGTATTGGTAATCGGTGCTGGAATATCTGGAATTATTGCTGCAAAGACAGCTGCTAAAAATAATTTAAAAACTCTTTTATTAGAAGAAAAAACTCAGATTGGTGGATCTACAATATATCAAAACTCAGAAAACTTTAAAATTGATAACAAAAATTCTTCAGAATGGTTAGCTAATGAAATCAATGAGCTAAAAAAATTAGATAATTTAGAAATTAAAACTAGAACAAGTGTTGCCGCTTATCACGGTTATAATTATCTTTTAGCAAGAGAAAATTTAACTGATCATTTAAGCCCATCTGAAAAGAAAGATAAAATTAGACAAAGACTTTTAAAAATTAGAGCTAAAAAAGTAATAGTTGCAACAGGATCTTTAGAAAGACCTCTTATTTTTAATAATAATGACAGACCTGGAATAATGCTTTCATCAGCAGTAAAAAAATATGCTGATCATTATGGAGTAATTTGTGGAAAAAAAAATGTTTTCTTTACAAATAATGACTCAGCTTATGAGAGTGCGATTTCACTTCATAAAAAAGGAATTCAAGTTCAAGCTATTATCGACATCAGAGAAAATTCAAAATCGGCTATAGTTAATGAGGCTATTAACCTTGGTATAAAAATTTACTGGTCTCATACAGTTGTTGATACCTATGGTTACAAAAAATTACATAAAATTTCATTAATGGAATTATCTAATGACGGTCAATCTACTATTGGTTCTAAAATCAATATTGATTGTGATTGTCTTGGTGTTTCTGGTGGATGGACTCCTGCAGTTCATTTGTTCACACAGTCTGGTGGAAAACTTAAATTTAGAGATGAAGATGAGGTATTTATTCCAAATATATACCCATCAAAACAAATCAGTATAGGTTCTTGTAATGGAGATTTTACTTTAAATGAGATAATAAAAAATTCTTCTAATAGCTTAAAAGAATTTCTTGAAATTGAAAATACAGAGTATGAAAATTTGAATATAATTAACTCGATAGAAACTGACAAAAGAAATATATGGTTGCTACCTTCAGATAAAGTTATTGGAAAAACTAAACCTTTTGTTGATTATCAAAATGATGCAACCGCAAAAGATATTAAATTAGCACTTAGAGAAGGCTTTAGATCTATTGAGCATGTAAAAAGATATACAACCACTGGCATGGGTACGGACCAAGGTAAACTTGGTAATATGCATGCTTTAGGAATTATTGCTGATACTGCAGGTGTAAAGATGGGAGAACTGGGTACGACCACTTTTAGACCTCCCTACACTCCTTTAACATTTGGAACTATTGTTGGTAGAAATGTTGGTGAATATTTTGATATCTTTAGAAGAACGCCTATGAATAATTGGCATGTAAATAATAATGCTGAGTTTGAAAATGTGGGACAATGGAAAAGAGCTTGGTACTACCCTATAAATAACGAAACAATGGATGAGGCTGTCCAAAGAGAAAGTTTAGCTGCAAGAACAAGTGCTGGAATATTAGATGCCTCTACTCTTGGTAAAATTGACATACAAGGAAGTGATGCATCAGAGTTTTTAAATAGAGTTTACACAAATGCTTGGTCAAAACTTGGAATTGGTAAATGTAGATACGGATTAATGCTTAACGAAGATGGAATGGTTTATGATGATGGAGTTACAACTCGATTAAGTGAAAATCATTATATCATGACAACTACTACAGGCGGTGCAGCTAATGTATTAGGAAAACTAGAAGATTATCTGCAAACAGAATGGCCTGAGCTGGATGTTTATTTAACTTCTGTAACAGATCATTTTGCAACGGCAAGTATTTGTGGTCCAAATAGCAAGAAAATTTTGAATAAATTAATCCCAGAACTAGATTTATCAGATGAAAATTTTCCTCATATGTCTTTTAAAGAAACAAGTATTGGTAAGATTAAATGTCGGGTAATGCGTATCAGTTTCACAGGTGAGCATAGTTATGAAATCAATGTCCAAGCAAATTACGGTGAGTCATTATGGGAGCAATGTATGGAAGCAGGAAAAGAATTTAACATTACTCCATATGGAACAGAAACTATGCATTTGCTGAGAGCTGAAAAAGGATTTATAATTGTAGGACAAGATACAGATGGAACTATGACACCCATAGATCTTCAAATGGATTGGATAGTTAGTAAGAAAAAATATGATTTTATTGGCAAAAGATCTTTATATAGATCAGATACTATAAGAGAAGATAGGAAACAGCTAGTAGGACTAATAACTGAAAATCCAAAAGAAGTATTGGAAGAAGGCGCACAAATAGTTTTGGATTTAAATAAAAAACCAGTTGAAATGTTAGGTCACGTTACATCAAGCTACTATAGTCCAAATTTGAAAAAATCAATCGCACTAGCTGTTGTAAGAGGTGGAAAAAAAATGATGGGTCAAAAATTACTTATACCAATGGAAGATAGAACAATTAATGTCACAATTGTTGATCCTATTTTTTTAGATAAGGAGAATAAAAGATTAAATGCTTAATTATAAATCATCAATTATAGAAGATAAAAAATATTCTGGATTATCAATTAAAGAAATTTCTCCAGTTATGAAATTAAATCTTAGAGGAAAAAGTAGGGATTTTTTATCAACTATCGGAAAAAATATAAATATGATTTTACCTATTGAGGCAAACACTTCATCTTCGAGTGATAAGTACACCTCTATGTGGTTATCTCCTGATGAGTGGATGATAATATCAAATAACATCATTGATAAAGAAAACAATAATTATGAAATTGAAGAATTATTATTCAATAAGATATCGAAGACAAATTTAGGTGCAGTAACAGATGTTAGTGATCAGTTTGTTTTAATTAACCTAGAGGGTCAAAGTGTTTTTGACTTACTATCCTCAGGTTGTGCATTTGATTTTACAGAATTTAAAAAAAAAAAAGGTGCTGTTGCTCAAACATTATTGGCACAAGTAGATATAATAATTCATCATAAAGAGATTAATAACGTTAATTTGCTTGTTAGAAGGTCATTTTCAGAGCATTTGTCATCTTGGATAAATGATGCTGCGTCAAGGTTATAAGCTTAAATATATTTAAAAACTTGCTATAAGATTTTCATGAAAAAAATAATTTTAGTGGTGCTATTAGCACTTTTGCCCTTTTCTCTTAATGCTGAATCTAAACTAAATCAGATATTATCATCTGGTGAATTAAAAGTTGGAACTACTGGAGATTGGGATCCAATGACAATGAAAGATCCTGCAACCAACAAATATAAGGGTTTTGATATAGATGTAATGAATGAACTCGCTAAAGATATGGGTGTAAAAATTACTTTTGTTCCAACTGAATGGAAAACTATTGTGTCAGGTATTACAGCTGGAAGATATGATATTTCTACGAGTGTAACAAAAACCCCTAAAAGAGCTGAGGTAGCTGGTTTTACAAACTCATATTATAAATATGGAACAGTTCCATTGGTTCTTAAAAAGAATTTAAAAAAATATTCTACATGGGATTCATTAAATAATAAAAAAGTAACAATTGCGACAACTCTTGGAACATCCCAAGAAGAAAAAGCTAAGGAGTTTTTTCCAAAATCTACACTTAGATCAGTTGAAGCCCCTGCAAGAGATTTTCAAGAAGTTTTAGCCGGTAGAGCTGATGGAAACATCACTAGCTCAACTGAAGCTAATAAATTAGTAATTACTTATCCTCAACTCGCAATAGTTCCAGATGGAGAAAAAAATCCCGCCTTTTTAGCTATGATGGTTAGTAAAGGTGATAAAGTTTGGAATGATTATGTTAATGAATGGATTAAAAACAAAAAAGCCTCTGGTTTCTTTGATAATCTATTAGCCAAATATAATTTAAAAAGCTTATAAAAAATTAGATATTAATTTTTAATTCATTATAACTTTAAGAGTGAAAATTTTACTCTTATTACTTTTAATTTTACCATTCACTTCTTGTACGGAACAAGAACTAGGTTGGTTTATTCTTTCACCCAATAACGTTGAAGGATTAACTAATCTTAAATTTTTACTGAGTGGTTTAACGACAACTATTTACATTTCAGTTGTATCAATAATTATATCAGCAGTTATAGGATTTATTATTGCTATTCCATCTTTAGCTAAAAATAAATTCTTAACTTATATAAACATTGGATATGTAGAAATTGTAAGAGCTATACCTTTACTTGTTTTAATTTTATGGATCTATTACGGCTTACCGATAATGACAGGAATAAGCTTTAGTCCCTTTGTGTCTGGAATAATAGCTCTATCAATAAGTGAAAGTGCCTTTCAAGCGGAAATTTTTAGAGCTGGTATTAACTCTATTAAAAAAGCACAATGGGAAGCTGGTAGCTCACTAGGTTTAAATTTTTTTAAAAGATTAAGATTAGTGATACTTCCTCAAGCAATTAAAAATATCTTACCCGCTTTAGGAAATCAATTTGTTTACGTTTTGAAAATGTCATCACTTGTTTCAATAATTGGAATTGGTGATTTAACAAGGAAAGCCAATGAGTTAGTTGTTTCGACTTATAGACCTTTAGAAATTTACACATTTTTAATTTTAGAATATTTAGTCTTAATATTAATTGTTTCTTATTTTGTTAGAAAATTAGAAAAAAAACTTAAGAAAGATTAAAATAGCAAATGAATAAATTAAATAATATTAATTATGATATTGACATAGCAGATGGGGTCATAACTTTTAAAAATTCCAATACTACATTAGGTTTTGTTAGATATAATAAGGGTGCTGAGGTTGAGTACATTTTTGTAAACCCGATGTTTAGACGTAATGGACTTGCAAAGAAATTACTTAAGATAGTAGAAGAAAAAACAAAAATAAAACCAATACCCCAAGATCCTATTAGCCCACTAGGTGAAAAATTATTTAATATTAGTAACTAATTTAATTCTTGTTCAGGAATATTTATATTTAATACAAATCAAAATATCATTAAATAATATTCTATTTGAATAGTTTCTTTTTATCTCGTTAATGCCTTTGTTAATTTGATCCTTTGAAAGATTAATTAGGCAGGAGATATATCTTTGTTTTAACATTTTAATATATTTGTCTTTAGTTATTGAAACTTCATACTTAAATTTATCAATTTGAGTATTTTTTAATAATTTGTTGACTGAGTTAAGCATTATTGAGTCTCTTAGTAATCCTCTATTAAGTCTCTGTTTCATAAGTTGAAAACACGGGATTTCATTTTTTGAGGTATTCAAAGAAAGAATTAACAAAACTCCATTCTTTTTAAGATTATTTTTACAAGTTTTTATTAATTCTTTTCTTTTACTCTTATTAAAAAAATGGAGAGTTTGTTTAATCATAATCAAATCAAACTTATGATTATTAATCTTAAAAAATTTAAAGATATCTTGATCCCTAAAATCAATAGATTTATCTATATCTTTATGTACTATAAGATCAATTCCAATTGGTTTACTTGATAATTTAAATTTTCTAGATAGAGATCCAATAATTTTTCCTCTACCGCAACCTATATCTAATATTTTTGAGTTTTTATTAAGTTTCTTTTTTTTTAATAAAAAAGAATTGAAAGCATTAATATAAGAGTCTGATGATAACCAGGTTTTATTGTCCCAATTTTTTAATTGTATCATAATAATTTTAATTATTTTTTCTAAAATTCCATGGAAATTCAAATTTCATACTCCAAAGACCTAAACTATTTTTTTTCGCATATTCTTGCTCAATTGAGTATTTCTTTTTTGAATATCTGGGATAATCAAAGGCATAACCATTTTTAACTAGAATACGTGACAAGCTTTTATCATTAACAAAGCATTCACCTAGTTTACGTTTATACCTGTCGGTTTTAGCTTCAATTTCACATTTAACTTTTTGGTTTCCTATTTTTTTAATTAAAAAATTTTTTGATAGTTTTCCACAAGAAATTTTTTCTTCCACTTTTAAACAAAATTGTTCTTTACCTTTGTAGTAACTTTCTGGAGCATCAATTCCAGAAAATCTTATTTTTACACTATCAATCTTAATTGTGTCGCCATCAACAACTATAGCTTTTCCTTCAATAATTTTAATCTCTTCAGATTTTACATCATTATAAGTTAAGAAAAAAAATATTAGACTGATGCTAATAAGTAAAAAGACTTTTATTTTGTTTAAAAACATTATTTAAAAAATAACCTATGAAAATTAAAACAACAACACCAATAAACCAATTGGTAGCCATAATTGTGTAAAAAATATCATTATAATCACCACCTCTAATATTAATTACATACCATAAACTTAAAAAAGGAAATGCTGTTAACCTTATTATGCTTAGATATAAACTGTACAATGGTTTTTTAACAGCTTGAAACACAGCAGTTGTTATAAAAAACACCGGATAAACTGGACTAATTAATGCAGCAACTTTCAAATAAATTGTACCATGAATAATTGCTTCTTGGTTGTCTGTAAATTGAGAAACAAAAAACTCTGCACCAAAAAATAATATTAAGCCTGTCATGGCCATAAATGAAGATCCAAATAACAAAGCTTTAGTATAAAGTTCTCTAATCCTATCGTACTCTTTTGCACCAAAATTTTGTCCACCAATTGAAAGTACAGCAGTATTCAATCCAATTACAGGTAGTAAAAAAACTTGCTCTACTCTTAAAGCAGCACCATAACCAGCTGTTGCAAGATCACCAAATTGACCAATAAAATATAAAATATTAAAGATCCCAACTCCAATAAACAACATGCTAAACATAACTGGTACAGATTGTTTAGTTAATGGATTTAAATATTCAAATTTTGGAATAAAGCATTTTAATTTTAAATATTCTCTTATTTTGCATTGATTTACTTTGTAAGCTAAATAGACAGTCCCGATTGATTGAGAAATCACAGTTGCAATCGCTAGACCCGCTATCCCAAACGCTGGGACAATTCCATAACCCCATATAAATAAAGGATTTAAAAAAATATTTAAGAAAAAACTAAATATTAAAACATTTCTATAGCTCCTTGTGTCACCTTGAGCATTTAATGTTCCATTTAAGGAAATTTGAATCATAACAATAAATGTTCCATAAAATATAATGTCTAGGTATTCACGTGTAAGTGCTATTCCAGCAGCATCAGAGCCCATGACACCTAAGAGAAAATTGGAAGCATTTAAGCCAAAAAGTGTAACAAGTACAGAAATTACTAAAGCAAAAATTAATGATTGAGCTATGTACATGGAGGCAACACGCTCTTTTTTTTCACCTAGTGAATTACCAATCATTGAGTTAGTAGCCGCTCCTATACCAACTCCTACGGCTATTATGGTAAAATATATTGGAAATGATTTAGCAATAGCTCCTATTGCTTCAGCTGAAATTTTACCTGCAAACCATGTATCTACAAGATTATAAAAAGTTTGAAACAATGATCCAACACTGGCTGGTATTGTTACTTTTCTTAAAAGTTCCCAAATAGGATCTTTTGTTAAATTTATTTTTTTAATCAATTTATATTTTCTATTTAAATTCTTTTTGGAATATATGCTTTGATCCACTCTTTTTAGCAAGATTTATTTGTTTTTGCCTCATTCTAAATCTCGATTTTTGAGTTTCTGTTAAACTATTATAGCAATTTGGGCAAGAAACACCTTCTTCATATTTTTTAGATTTCTTATCTTTTGGTGAAATTGGCTTTCTACATCCACTACACATGAAATAAGTTCCAACTTTCAAACCATGTTTGAGACTAATCCTATTATCAAAAACAAAACACTCTCCTTTCCATAAACTCTCTTTTGTATTAATTTTTTTTAGATAATTAAGAATACCTCCATTTAACTGATAGATATTGTTAAATCCTTTCTTTTTTAAGTACACAGAGGTTTTTTCACATCTAATTCCACCAGTACAAAACATTGCAACGGGTTTTTCTTTTTTTAATTTATTTAGGTATTTTGGAAAATCTCTAAAATTACTTACATTTGGATTAACAGATCCTTTAAACGTGCCAACATCAAATTCGAATGGTTTTCTTGTATCTATTATATGAGTATCTTTGTTTTTGATTAATTTATTCCATTCTCTAGGGTCCAAATGTGTGTTTAAATTTCTTTCTTTAGAATTTAAACTTAAATTCATGGGTACAACTTCTTTTTTTATCTTAACTTTGGGTTTGTGAAATGGCTGAAAATTACTTTTTGATTTATTGCTATTGTCAAATTTTTTAAAAGAAAATACTTTTTTTAATTTGTTGATTATGTCTTTAATATTCTTAGATTTACCAGATATAGTTCCATTTAAACCTTCATTTGCTATAATAATGGTTCCTCTAATCTCTTTTTTTATTAAAAAATCCTGAAGTAAAGTTTTATTTTTTTTTAATGATTTAATTTTTGTAAATTTATAAAAACCAAATACTTCAAACATTATAAAATTCTACAAACTGTCATCCCATCACCTAACGGGACTATAATTTGCTCTACTCTTTTATCATTTGCAACATATTCATTAAATTCTTTAATACTCACAGTAAATTTATCTAAATTATTTTCATCAGCAACTTCTCCATGCCATAAGACATTATCAACAATAATCAAGCCACCCTTGTTCATTAACTTTAATGATTTATCATAATATTCTTTATAACTCATCTTGTCTGCATCAATAAAAACCATATCAAATTTTTTATTTTTTAATTCTTCAAAACTATCTAATGCGGGTTTTATTATTGTTTGAATTTTATGTTCTAGATTAGCTTTTTTAAAAAAATTTATTGCTACTTTGTTGGTCTCATTGTTTTTATCTAACGCTATAAGTTTTCCATCATCAGGCAATGCTAATGCTATAGAAAGTGCACTTAATCCAGTAAAAGTTCCAATCTCAAGTGCATTTTTAATATTAGAAGTTTTTATAATTAGGTGTAAGAAATGACATTGTGACGTTGCCACTTGCATTCTCTTAATATCACCAAGAGTATTATTATAATCTATTATTTCCTGCTGAACAGGATGAAGCTTTAAACTAAAGTTGTCTATATAATTTTGTAACTTTTTGGTAATTTCTAAAGCCTTACCCATTTAATTAAAGTTTTTTCTTTAATATTTCATTTATTAATTGAGGGTTAGCTTTACCACCTGAAACCTTCATGGCTTGTCCCACAAAAAAACCAAATAATTTTTCTTTTCCATTTTTATACTCAATAGCTTTTTCACGGTTGTCATTGATTATCTTATCAATTAAAGCTTCTAATGCTTTGGGATCACTTTCTTGTTTTAAGCCCTTTTCTTCAACAATTATTTGAGGATCCTTATCTCCATCAAGCATTAATTCAAATATTGTCTTACCTATTTTTCCTGAAATAGTTCCATTTTTAATTAAATTAATTAACTTAGCTAAATTTTTTGCACTTATTGGGCTTTCAGATATTTCTAAATTTTTATTATTTAAAACAGCAAACAATTCGCCGGTAATCCAATTGACTGCCAATTTCATATCTCGGTTCTTACCCATTTTTGCAACAACTTCTTCAAAATATTTTGCAGTATCTATATCAGATACTAATATTGTAGCTTCATAAGCAGAGATTTTAAATTCATCAATAAATCTTTTCTTTTTATCATCTGGCAGTTCAGGAATATCTGCTTTAAGTTTATTAATAAAATCATCTGAAAATTCTAAAGGTAATAAATCTGGATCAGGAAAATATCTATAATCATGAGCATCCTCTTTAGATCTCATTGATCTTGTTTCATTTTTTTTAGTATCAAACAGTCTTGTTTCTTGATCTATAGATCTACCATCTTCAATTAAGTCAACTTGTCTATTAGCTTCGTAGTCAATGGCCATTTGCATAAACTTAATTGAGTTTACGTTTTTAATTTCACAACGTGTACCAAGTTTATCTGAGCCCTGTTTTCTAACTGATACATTTACATCAGCTCTTAACGATCCTTCTTGCATATTTCCATCGCAAGTACCGAGGTATCTCATAATGGATCTTAATTTTTTAATATAGGCACTGACTTCATCTGGTGTTCTTAAATCAGGCTTACTTACAATTTCCATCAAAGCTACACCTGATCTATTTAAATCTACTAAAGTATTTTGAGGATCCATATCATGAATACTTTTCCCAGCATCCTGCTCCAAATGTAGTCTTTCTATTCCTACATCTTTTTGACCATTTGGCATATCTAGAACAACTGTGCCCTCTCCAACTATTGGATATTTAAATTGTGAAATTTGATAGCCTTGTGGAAGATCTGCATAAAAATAATTTTTCCTATCAAAAACTGATCTTTTATTGATTTGAGCTCTTAAACCAATACCAGTTTTAATAGCTTGTTTTACACAATATTCATTGATAACCGGCAACATTCCTGGAAATGCAGCATCAACTAAACTAACTTGTGTGTTGGGTTCTGCACCAAATGTTGTTGAAGAAGATGAAAATAATTTCGAATCTGAAGTGACTTGTGCATGAACTTCAAGACCAATTACTACTTCATAAACATTATCTCGTCTTTCGATTAAATATTCTGAATTATTTTTAGTCATCTATTTAATCCACCAATCAGTAATTTTATTTTTAAATTGAATTTTTTCTTCCATAGCATAAGCAATGTTCAGAATATTTTGTTCATCAAAAGCTTTACCAATAATTTGAAGGCCTAACGGATAACCCTTGGTATCTACACCAGCTGGTATAGAAATAGCTGGTAATCCGGCTAAATTAACTGGTACTGTAAAAATATCATTTAAATACATTGAGACTGGATCATTAGTTTTTTCACCAATTTTAAATGCAGCACTAGGAGTTGATGGAGTTAAGATTGCATCAACTTTTTTATAGACTTCATCAAAATCATTTTTGATTAACTTTCTAACTTTTTGAGCTTTCAAATAATAAGCATCATAGTAACCAGATGACAAAACATATGTACCAATCATTATTCTTCTTTGAACTTCAGCACCAAAGCCTTCAGATCTAGTTTTTTCATACATATCAATTAAGTTTTCACCTTTTGATCTAAAGCCATACTTAACACCGTCATATCTTGCTAAGTTTGATGACGCTTCAGCAGGAGCTACTATGTAATAAGCGGGTAAAGCATAATTTGTATGGGGTAATGAGATTTCAACAATTTCAGCACCACAATCTTTTACGTACTCGATTCCTTTAGCCCACAAATCTTCAATTTCTTTCGGCATGCCATCTACTCTATACTCTTTTGGAATACCAATTTTTTTACCTTTAATATTATTTGTTAATTCTTTACTATATTCATTTCTCTTGAAATCTATTGATGTTGAATCTTTTTCATCATAAGTACTAATGATCTCTTGAAGTAATGCACAATCTTTTACATCTTTAGACATCGGTCCTGCCTGGTCTAATGAAGATGCAAAAGCAACAATTCCATATCTTGAACAACTACCATAGGTTGGTTTTAAACCAACTGTACCCGTAAATGAAGCAGGTTGTCTTATAGAGCCGCCTGTATCCGTCCCAATTGTGATAGGAGTTAAATTAGCTGCTAGGGCTGATGCAGACCCACCTGAAGAACCACCGGGGACTAAATCTTTATCTATCGGACTTTGAACATTTCCAAAAAAACTAGTTTCATTTGAGGATCCCATAGCAAATTCATCACAGTTTAATTTGCCAAGAAGTATTGCACCTTCATTCCAAATATTTTGTGTAACTGTCGACTCGTATGGTGGAATAAAATTACTTAATATCTTACTGCCAGCAGTAGTCTTTACTCCATTTGTGCAAAATAAATCTTTTACTGCCATTGGAATACCAGGTAATTTCAAATCAAAATTAGGTTTTTGATCAAACTTTTTTGCTTTCTGCAATGCGCTTGAAAAATCTTCAGTTATGTATGTATTTAGATCTTTAGATTTTTCACCTCTTTCAATAAAAGCCTTGGTAGTTTCTTCAGAAGAAATTTTTTTTTCTTTAATATTCTTAACTAATTCAACTAAAGTTTGTGAAGTTATATCAGACATTATTCAACAACCTTTGGTACAACAAAAAAATCTTCATTTTCATCAGGTGAATTTTTTAAAATTTGATCCCTGATATCTTTACTTTTTACCTCATCATTTCTAAATTTTAATGTAGTTTCAGCAACTGAAGTTAAAGGCTCTATATTTTTTGTATCAAGTTTATTTAATTTTTCGATAAATTCAAAAATACTGTTTAAATCACCAGCTAATTTTTCAGCTTTTTTATCATCAACTGAAATTCTTGATAATTTTGATATGTGTTTTATTGTTTTAAGATCAATAGTCATGTGATAATTAATTATGTCGGCAAACTACCACTTAAGTATAAAATATACAATATGATCACAATCGAAGAATTTAAAAAAAAACACTCAAAAAAAGTAAGGTTTATTGGTTTAGACTTGGGTTCTAAAAGAATAGGAATATCTATTTGTGATGAAAAACAATCGATAGCAACCCCTTTTAAAACGATTAATAAAACCAATACAAACAGCTTAATTGATGATTTAAAAAAAATTATTAAAGAAAACAATATAGAGGGAATAATTATTGGCAATCCAGTTAATATGGATGGATCCTTAGGAAGATCTGCGCAATCTGTAAATGATGTAGCAACTAATATTTCAAAATCGATCGAGCTACCAACTATTTTATGGGATGAAAGACTTTCAACAGTTGGTGCGTTTAATATATCTAGTCAATTAGATGTAAATGTATCAAAAAGAGTAAAAACTATTGATCAAAATGCTGCTGCCTTCATTTTACAAGGGGCAATAGATTTTTTAAATAATTAATACTTGCCATAATAGGTATTAATAGTTATAGAGTTAATTTTAATGGCAATAAAATCAAACAAAGCTATTAAGATTTCCCAAAAACATCTCCTAGGTATTCAAGATTTATCGATTAATGACGTTAAATTTATTTTAGAAGAAGCTAAAACGTTCATTGAACTAAACAAAAGTAAAAATAAAAAAGTTGATGTCTTGAGAGGAAAAACTCAAATCAATCTATTTTTTGAGCCTTCAACAAGAACCCAAAGTTCATTTGAACTAGCAGGCAAAAGGTTGGGCGCTGATGTGATGTCAATGAATATGGCTAATTCTGCTATTAAAAAAGGTGAAACTTTAATTGATACAGCAATGACTTTAAATGCAATGCACCCAGATATAATTGTAATACGACACCAAGACTCTGGAGCATGTAACTTGCTATCTCAAAAAGTAAATTGTGCAGTTCTAAATGCTGGAGATGGAAGTCGTGAACACCCCACACAAGCATTGTTAGATGCACTAACAATTATTAATAGAAAAAAGAAAATTGAGGGTTTAAGAATTGCAATATGTGGAGACATAACTCATTCACGTGTTGCAAGATCAAATATTTATTTACTAAACATGCTTGGTGCAGAAGTTAATATTGTTGCCCCATCAAACTTAATGCCAAAAGAAATTGATAAATTTGGTGTAAATACTTTTACCGATATGAAAAAAGGATTGAAAGATTGCGATATAGTAATGATGTTAAGATTACAAAACGAACGAATGACAAGTTCTTTTTTAGCATCAAATAGAGAATATTACGAGTACTATGGATTAACACCTGAAAAGTTAGATCATGCTAAAAAAGATGCACTAATTATGCACCCAGGTCCAATGAACAGAGGAATTGAAATCGATACAAAATTAGCTGATGACATTAATAGAAGTGTAATAAAAGAACAAGTTGAGCTTGGTGTTGCAGTAAGAATGGCTTGTTTAAAAATTTTTTGCGAATAAATGAAAAAACAATACTTTATAAATGCAAATATCATAGACCCTCACAACTCTTTAAATGAAAGAGGTGGTTTAATAATTGGTGAAAATGGATTAATTGAAGCTATTGGCAAAAAGGTTAATACCAACAATATTCCATCAAGAGAAAAAGTAATTGACCTTAAAGAGAAATATATATTTCCAGGCCTAGTTGATATGAGGGTTTTTGTTGGAGAGCCAGGTTATGAATATAAAGAAAATTTCAGAACTCTTAGTAATGCAGCTTTAGCAGGTGGTGTTACATCAGTTGTTACTATGCCTAATACAGATCCCGTGATTGACAATGTCTCTATTGTTGATTTTTTAAAGAGACGAGGTAGAGACAAATCTAAAATAAATATATTCCCTTGCGCCTCATTAACAAAAAATCTTGAGGGAACTAGTATGACTGAATTTGGTTTACTACAAAAAAAAGGGATCATTGCTTTTACAGATGGAACCAAAACAATTCAAAATACTCAACTCATGTCACGCATAATGAACTCAGCTAAAGATTTAGGAACACTTATTATGCAGCATGCTGAAGACTATCACTTATCAAAAAATGGGATGATAAACTCTGGTATAATTGCAACAAAACTTGGTTTATCAGGAATACCTGATGTAGCAGAACGTATCATCATTGAAAGAGATTTGACTTTACTTGAAAATATAAAATGTAGGTATCATATCTCTCAAATCTCATCTGCAAAATCTGTTGAAATTTTAAAAGAAAGAAAAGAAAACGTTAATTTCACAACTGGTGTATCAATTAACAATTTATCATTAAATGAAAATGATATAGGTGATTTTAAAACATTTTTAAAATTATCCCCTCCTCTTAGAAAAGAAGAAGATAGAATATCACTAGTACAAGGTTTAAAGGATGAAACAATTGACGTTATAGTGTCCGATCATAAACCTGAAGATGAGGAACAAAAAAGACTTACTTTTGCAAAAGCTGCTACCGGAGCTTCTGGTATTGAAACCTTATTATCTTTAAGTTTAGAATTATATCATAATGGTTCGCTAAAATTAGAGACAGTAATTAAAGCCTTAACGTCAAATCCTGCTAAAATATTAAAGATTAAAAAAAGGTAACTTATCAATTGGAAATGATGCAGATTTTTGTATTGTTGATTTAGACAAACCTTGGATTGTAAAAAAAGATAAACTTATCTCAAAATCTAAAAATACTTCAATTGAGGATAAAAAACTGCAAGGTAAAGTTACTAATACATATGTTAAAGGTGAAGAATTGTTTAAAATAATTTAATGGAATATTTTTTTATAATTTTAGGATCTTACACATTAGGTTCAATCCCTTTTGGTTTTCTTTTAACTAAAATTTTTCTTAAAAAAGATATTAGGAAAATAGGTTCAGGAAATATTGGAGCAACTAATGCCCTTAGAACTGGCAATAAATTGATAGGTTACACAACATTAATTTTAGATATTTTAAAAGCTGTAATTCCAATTATTTTTGTAAAAAATTATTATCCGGATTTTATTTATATCGCATCTTTGAGTGCTTTTTTAGGCCATGTTTTTCCTGTTTGGCTTTATTTTAAAGGAGGTAAAGGAGTTGCAACATATGTTGGTATCCTTTTTACTCTTAATTTAACTTATGGCTTTGTTTTTATAGTAAGTTGGGCATTAACTTTTTTAATATCAAAGTATTCTTCACTATCATCAATAGTTGCAAGTTTGATTGTACCTATTTACATTTTGATTTTTGTAAATTCTAATTCCATTTTTTTTATAATAATGTTTGTTTTAATATTTTACAACCATAGGGAAAACGTTAAACGCCTTAAAAATAAAGAAGAAAATAAGACAAAAATTTATTAATTTGACTATCAAAAGCTTTTCGATAGTTTGTTTTAATTATGAATCTTGTCATAGTAGAAAGCCCAGCTAAAGCAAAAACAATAAACAAATATTTAGGTGAAAATTATATTGTTTTAGCAAGCTATGGTCATATTAGAGATCTTCCTTCTAAAAATGGTTCTGTTGATACAGAAAATAATTTTAAAATGGAATGGGAGGTAGACAGTTTTTCTAAAAAATATTTAAAAGAAATTACAGATGCTGCTAAAGAATCTTCCAAGATTATTTTAGCAACCGATCCTGATCGTGAAGGAGAGGCAATTGCTTGGCATGTAAAAGAATATCTAAATGAAAAAAAATTAATTAAAGATAAAGATGTTGAAAGAGTCGTCTTTAATGAAATTACCAAAAAAGCAGTAATGCATGGAATTGAAAATCCGAGACAAATAGAGCCGTTATTAGTTGATGCCTACATGGCAAGGAGAGCTTTAGACTATTTAGTTGGTTTTAATATTTCGCCTATTTTGTGGACTAAGCTACCTGGATCAAAATCAGCTGGTCGTGTTCAATCAGTTGCTCTTAAACTAATTACAGAGCGAGAACATGAAATTGAGTCATTTGATCCCCAAGAATTTTGGACCCTAAGTGTTAATTTTAACGATAGTAATAATAATTCTTTATTAGCTAGTATTTCTCAATTAGATGGAGCAAAAATTGAAAAATTTTCATTTAAAAACAAATTAGAAATAGATAAGGCCATAGAAAAAATTAAATCGAAAAAATTTGAAATTAGTGATATCTCAAGTAAAATTATAAACAGAAATCCATCGGGTCCCTTTACAACTTCAACCTTGCAGCAGGTTGCTTCAGGGAGATTGGGTTTTGGAGCTTCAAGAACAATGCAAATTGCTCAGAAATTATACCAGGGTATTGAAATTGAAGGAGAAACGATTGGGTTAATTACTTATATGAGAACAGATGGAACAAATTTATCTACAGATGCTATAAGTTCATTTAGAGAATATATCAAAAAAGAAATAGGTGAAGAGTATCTTCCTGAGTCTCCATTAAATTATACTGGGAAAAAAGCAAAAAATGCTCAAGAAGCGCACGAAGCAATTAGACCAACAGATATAATGAGAGCTCCAGATAGTGTTAAAAAATATTTGAGTCCTGATCAAAACAAACTCTATGATTTAATCTGGAGTAGAGCTTTATCCTCTCAAATGGAATCTGCCAAATTTGATAGAAATACAATTACTATTTCCGCAGATGACACAGCTACAATTTGTAAAGCTAGTGGTTCTGTTATTAAATTTGATGGATTTTTAAAAATAATGAAAGACACTAAAAAAGATGAAGATGAAGAAATTTTACCTAAGATGACAAAAGGACCCGTAAATATTGAAAAACTCCTAGATGAACAGCATTTTACACAACCACCACCAAGATACTCAGAGGCAAGTTTAGTGAAAAAATTGGAAGAATTGGGAATTGGTAGACCTTCAACTTATGCAAGTATAATATCTGTTATTTCAACTAGAGGATATGCTGAATCCATAAATAAACGTTTTCATCCAACTGATCGAGGCAAGTTAATATCAGCTTTCCTTGAAAAATTATTTTCTAGATATGTTGATTATAACTTCACAGCTGAACTCGAAAATCAACTAGATGAAATCACTACAGGTAAAGAAGGATGGATAAAAGTTCTTGAAATGTTTTGGAAGGATTTCAATAAAAATGTTTCAGAGGTAAAAGAAATAAGAACAAGAGAAGTCTTGGATTTATTGAATGATAGCTTAGGAAGTTTAATATTTGAAAGAGGGAAAGATGGTAATATTGATAGAAAGTGTCAGTTATGTGATAATGGTTCTTTAAGTTTAAAAAATAGTTTCAGAGGTGGCGCATTTATAGGTTGCTCAAATTATCCTGAATGTAAATTCACTAGGCCTCTTTCTAAAGCAAAAGCGGCAGCTCAATCACAACTAGCTGAACCAAAACTTATCGGTAAACATGAAAATGGTAATGACATGTATCTTAAAAATGGAAGATTTGGTCCCTACTTACAATATGAAAAAGTTGAAGAAAAATTAGAAGAAATAGTTGAAACTAAAAAGAAAAAAAAGAAAACTAAAAAGAAAAAAAATCTTAAAGAGGATAATAACTTTAAAAATGTATCAATACCTAAAGGAATAACGCTTGAAAGTGTTGACCTTGATAGAGCTAAATTTTTATGCTCATTACCAAAAAGTTTGGGTATTAATCCTGATAATCAGAAAGATATAATATTAAATTCAGGAAGATTTGGTCCATATTTAAAATGTGATAATAAATCAGCAAGAATTGAAAATGTTGAAGAAATATTTTCAATAGGATTAAATAGAGCAATTACTCTTATAGCTGAAGCTAAACCAGGAAGAATGTCTTCTTCTATAATAAAAGATTTAGGGGAACATCCTGAAGACAAAAAACCAGTTAGAATAATGAAGGGTCAGTATGGACCATATATAAAATATAAATCATTAAATGCTACTATCCCTGAAGAAAAAGACCCATTAGAACTTAATATGGAAGAAGCTTTAATATTGATTGAGAAAAGAAAAGAATACGATAAAAATAAGAAATCAAAAAAAAAGAAGAAAGGTAAATAATTATGAATTTTGAAGAAAAAATTAATGAACTAAAAATTAAACTACCAGAAGCAAAAGCACCAGTTGGGTCTTATATGGCAACAAAAATTAGTGGAAAATTGCTTTTTATATCAGGACAAATTTCCATTGATGAAAATGGTGAATTAATTAAAGGTAAGGTTGGCAAAGATTTAGATACAGATGAGGCTTATCAGGCAGCAAAAAGATGTGGCTTAAGTATTGTTTCTCAAGTTAAAAAAGCATGTGGAGGTGATCTATCAAAAATTAAATCCTGTATTAAGCTTACAGGGTTTGTAAATTCTACAGATGATTTTATAGATCAACCAAAAGTTATAAATGGTGCCTCTGATCTTGTTGCTTCAATTTTTGGTGATGCTGGAATGCATACAAGAGCAGCAGTTAGTACGAATAGTTTACCATTAGGTGTATCGGTAGAAGTTGATGCTATTTTTGAATTAAATTAATGGCCAACACCAAAATAATTTATTTTTAAATCTTTCATTTTAACAGGAGAATATATATTTCTCATGTCAAATAGGATAAATTTTTTATTTGAGACATCTTTATTGAAATTGATAGTTTTAAAATCATTCCATTCTGTATGAATAATTACTAAATCTGAGTCTTTAATTGCAGATTTAATATTCTTAGAAAAATTAACATTTTTGATCTTTTTAAATTCATTTTTCTCACCAGTAGGATCGTAATAATTGACTTTAGCTCCTTTCCTTACTAGAGAAGGTATCATGGACAAACTAGAAGAATCTCTCATATCATCTGTATTTGCTTTAAATGTAACACCTAAAAAACAAATCTTTTTGTTTTTAACCTTTCCCTTTAAAAGATGAAAAACTCTTTTAAGTAATAATAAAGATCTATTTTCATTCGATTTAATTACACTTTTAATAACTGACAAGTTTGTATTAAACTTATCTGCTGTTGTTGTAATTGCTTTAGTATCTTTTGGAAAACAAGATCCCCCATAAGCTGGTCCAGCTCTTAAAAAATCTACTTCCAATTCTCTTGTCTAAACCCATACCAATAGAAATATCTTCAATATTCACATCAATTTTTTCACATAAATTTGCTATTTCATTAATGAAAGTAATCTTAGTAGCTAAAAAAGCATTTGCAGCATATTTAATTAATTCTGCGGCTCTTCTAGAAGTGTTTACATATTTAGCACCTTTTGAAATTAAGGGTGAATAAAGATTTTTTAAAATTTTATTTGCTTTTTTATTCTTTGTTCCAATTACTACTCTATCAGGATAAGAAAAGTCTCTTATGGCCTCACCTTCTCTTAAAAATTCAGGATTTGAGACAACAGCAAAAAGTTTTTTAGATTTTTTTTGGCCGATAATTTTTTCAATTTCATCACCAGTTGTAACTGGGACTGTAGATTTAGTAATAATAATTTTAAATTTAGAAATAGATGACCTAATTTCTTTGGCAACATTAAAAATTTGAGTTAAATCAGCACCGTTTCCATTTTTTTTTGTTGGCGTGCCAACACATATAAATATTATATCTGATTTAGAAACTGACTCTTTAAGATTTGTTGAAAATTTCAATCTATTATTTTTATAATTTTTTAAGACAAGTTCTTCTAAACCTGGTTCATAAATAGGAATAATTCCATTTTTTAAATTTTCAACTTTTTTAGAATCTTTATCAACACAAATTACTTCATTACCAAGATCTGAAAAGCAAACACCACTTACAAGACCAACATAACCTGTGCCTATCATACATAATTTCATATTTTAGAAATCTCTAGTGAAGAATTAATATAACCTCCCATGGTACCACAATCCAAATATTTACCTTGAAAATTATGACCAATAAATTTTTCATTTTCATCAATTAAAGATTGTATAGCATCAGTTATATGAATCTCATTACCTTTGCCTGGTTTTAATTTTTTTAATTTTTTAAAAATAGTTTTAGGTAAAATATATCTACCAATGACAGCATTGTTTGATGGTGCACTTTTGATTGATGGTTTTTCAATAACACTTTTTATCATAAAGTTATTCTTATTAATTATTTTTTTAATATTGTAAATACCCCATCTTGAAACATTATTTTTTTTAACTTTCATACTAGCCATTACAGATGAATTAAATTTTTTATTAATTGAAATCATAGATTTTGAGCAATTCTTTTTAATAATCAAATCATCGGGTAGTAACATTAAAAAATATTTATCTTTTATAAATTTTGAAGTTTTAAGAACTGCATCACCTGTGCCCAAAGGTTTATTTTGAAAAACAAATTTAATCATTTTTTTATATTTCAAAATTTTTTTATATTCACTAATTATTCGAGGATCTTTTTTTTTCTTAATTATATTTTTATAAAATTTATCATTATAGAAATATTTTTTGATCATCATTTTTTTTTTGGAAATAATAAATATAATTTCTTTAATGCCAGCCTCAATACATTCGTCTAAAATGTATTCAATTCCTGGTTTACCATTTATCGGTAAGAGTTCTTTTGCAAAAACACTTGTAAGAGGAAGTAATCTTGTGCCAAGTCCTGCTAAAGGAATTATTGCTTGTTTAATCATATAAATGTTTTACTTATTAATAGTATTATTACAAATGAAATTAATAAGACGAATAAATGATTTAAATAAGGCAATTAAATCTAAAAATGAATTAGGATTTGTGCCAACAATGGGTGGTTTACATAAGGGTCATGAGTCTCTTATTAAGATTTCAAAAAAAAAATGTAAATTTACAATAGTAAGTATTTTCATAAATCCAAAACAATTTAACAATAAAAACGATTTCAGAAAATATCCAAGAGACTTAAATAAAGACATAATTATATTAAAAAAATTAAACGTAGATTTTGTCTATTTACCTTCTGTTAATGAAATTTATAAAGATCATACATTTTCAAAATTTAAGTTGAGAAAATCTCAGCAAATATTATGTGCTAAACATAGAAAAGGTCATTTTGAGGGCGTCTTAGATATAATGAATCGTTTGACCAAAACAATTTTACCTAAGTATATATTTATGGGTGAAAAGGATTTTCAACAATTATTTTTAGTAAAAAAAATTTTAGAGAAAAATTATAAAGTAAAAATTATATCTTGTGAGACAATAAGAAACGTTAATAAAGTAGCTTTATCAACTAGAAACTTTTTATTAAAAAACTCAAGTATTATCAAAGCTGGATTTATTGCTAAAAAGTTAATTAATTTAAAATCAAGAATTATTAAAGATAAAAAAAATTCACAACAACTATTAAATAATACTAAAATTGACTTGGTCAAAAATTTTGATATTAAAATTGAATATTTAGAAACAAGAAACACTACTAATTTAAGTTTAAATATAATTAACAAAAATTTTAAAATTTTTATTGCTTACTATATTGACAATGTAAGACTTATTGATAATTTTTAATGATCTAATTAAATAGATAGGCACTTACACCAAGGAATGAAGCAAACCCTATTACGTCAGTAATCGTTGTAACAAAAACACTAGATGCTATTGCTGGGTCTATATCCATTTTTTTTAAAGTGATCGGAACTAAAATTCCAAATAAACCTGCAACGATCATAGTCAAGATCATTGATATAGATATAATCATTGAGAGTGTCGAGTCTTCAAACCAGACTTGCACTATAAATGCACTTATTACAGCAAAAATAACACCATTTAAAATTCCTATATTAAATTCTTTAAAAATGTTTTTACCAAAATTGTTTTTAGTCAAATCATTAGTTGCTAGTGTTCTAACAGTAACAGCTAGTGTTTGCATACCTGCATTTCCACCCATCGAAGCAACTATTGGCATTAAAAAAGCAAGGACAACCATTTGTTCTATTGTAGCACCATACAAGCTAATTACCCATGTAGCTAAGAAAGCAGTAAATAAATTCAATAAAAGCCAATTAAATCTTCTTTTTGTTTTTTTAAATACTCCATCAGTAATTTCTTCATCTCCAACACCAGCTAATCTTAAAACATCCTCTTCAGCTTCCTCTTTAAGTACAGTTAATACATCATCATACATAATCATACCAACCAACTTATTACTTTTATCTACTACAGCTGCTGAATTTAGATTATAATTTTCAAACAAATTTCCCACTTCTTCTTTGTCCATATCTACAGGTATAAATACTTGTGACTCTGACATAATAGAGAGCATTTTAGTTTCCCTTGGTGTAGTTAAAACTTTAGAAGAAGGAATAGTCCCTATTGGCTTAAAATCCTCATCTACAATAAATATTTCCAGAAACTCTTCAGGTAAATCTTTGTTATCTCTCAAATAATCAATTGTTTGACCCACAGACCAATTACTTGGAATTGCTGTAAAATCTCTCTGCATAATTCTGGCTGCTGTATCTTCTGGATAACTTAAGCTTTCCAATAATGCAAAACGGTCTTTTGGTGGTAATGCACTTAAAATATCATTTTTGTCTTTTTCATCTACATTTTCTAAAATTGCTATGGCATCATCTGACTCCAGATTTTTTAAAAGTTTGACAATCGATTCAGAAGACAGATAAGCAATAATTTCTGACTGAATTGACTCATTGAGTTCAATAAAAACTTCTGGATCAATATTGAAATTATTAAGTTTTATTAAACTTTCTCTGTCATTATGATTAAGATGTTCAATAATATCAGCTGCATCAGCTGGATGCATTTCCTGAAAAGAGTTCGTAATAAATTCGGCATCACTATTAGCAATTTTAGATGTAACAACTTTGATGTACTCTTTATTAAACTCAAAATTGACTTTTTTATCTTTTAATTTTTTTATTAAAGTCATAAATTTACCTATATTTCAATTTTGGACTATTAATACATAATAAAAATAATACAATTTATAAATGAATATAGAGATTAAAAAGTCAATAAAACCAGTAAATTATGAAAAGGCAATTAAATTTCTGGAAGAAAGATTGACAAATATAGACAAGAAAAATGCCAAAGAATTAATTTGGATTTTGGAGCATGATGAGATTTATACCGCTGGAACTAGTTATGAAAAAAGTGAAATTTTGAATAAAAATATAAATTTGATAGAAACTAATCGAGGAGGTAAAATAACATATCATGGACCTGGACAAATTATTTGTTACTTTGTAATAGATTTAAAGAAAAGAAAAAAGGATATAAGAAAATTTATAACTTTAATTGAAAAAACCATAATTGAAAGCTTGTTGGAATTCAGTATTGAATCATTTGGTGATCCAAAAAATATTGGTATTTGGTTAAATCACAATCAAGAAATAAAAAAAATAGCAGCTATAGGTGTTAGAGTAAGTAAATGGATTGCCTATCATGGATTTTCAATAAACGTAAGTAATGACCTTACAAAATATAACAATATAATACCATGCGGTATAAAAGATAAAGGGATTACAAATTTGAAGGAAATAAAAAATTTAGATTATAAAAAACTAGAAGATATAATTATTAAAAATTTTACAAAGAACTTGGAAAATTAAGCCTCTTTGTTTTTAATAGTTTTTTAAAATAATCTGGTAATAAGGCTTTGTAAGTATATTTTTTTTCATTTATCATAAATTTGATTTCATATGAGTGTAGCATTAAATTTTTATTGATTGCTTTATTGGAATTACTTAATTTATATTTTTGATCTCCATAAATAGGATTACCTATAACGTATAGTTGTTTTCTTAGTTGATGTTTTCTGCCAGTTATTGGTTTCATTTCTACAAGGCTACATATAGAATTTTTATCTAATACTTTGTATAAAGTTTTTGCTTTTTCGGTAATCTTTTTATCATTGTCATATCTTGTTAAATCCTCATTCCATTCACCTGAATTTTTTTCTAATTCACCATGACAAATTGCAAGATATGTTTTATGAACTTTTCTTAATCTAAATAATGAAGTCAATAATTGAGCCGACTGTCTGTGTTTCGCCATAATAAAGACACCGGATGTATCTTTGTCGAGTCTATGAACTGAAAAAGGTTTATTATTTTGAAAAATTTCACTTTTTGCAAATATATCAACTAAATTCTTTTTTGATTTAGTTCCACCTTGAACTGAAATTCCTGCACTTTTATTCAAAACTATAAAATCATCATTGTTATCAATTAT
This sequence comes from Candidatus Pelagibacter sp., assembly GCA_028221385.1. The sequence goes on along the minus strand of JAOIRP010000001.1, from coordinate 91,306 downwards.
GAGTTCCTCATTTTCTTTAATAATTTCATCTGATGGATTAAACTTAATCTTTTTTTGAATAATGTTTTCTTTAAATTCAAAATTAAATAATTCTATTTTATCACCTACTTTTACTTTGTGGGAGCTTTTGATTTTTTTATTATTAAGTTTAATTTTGCCATTTCTTAAATTTTTTTCAATTAAGCCTTGTGGGATATTTCCAAGATTATTTCTGATCCATCTATCAACTCTCATATCGTTGAACGCTGACTCAACGCTAAATGACTTTTTCATGATAATATATTATATAAAAATTAAGCAGTAGCTAATTTTTTCTCTTCTTTATTTTCTTTGGCCGGGTCTTTTTTCTTTCTATCAACTCTTTTTGCTTCAACATCTCTATCGACAAATTCTATCACTGCCATAGGTGCATTATCACCATATCTAAAACCAGCTTTAATAATTCTTGTATATCCACCACTTCTTTTCTCATATCTTTTTGATAAAGTCTTTTTCACTTTATTAGCAGACTTAATATCTTGTAGCTTAGTCATTAGCATTTTAGTTGTTTGTAGAGTTTCTTTTTTTCCTAATGTAATAATTTTATCTGCTTGTGGTTTTAAAAATTTAGCTTTTGGAAGCGTTGTTGTGATTTGCTCATATTTAATCAAAGAATTTAACATATTCTTCAGTAAAGCTTTTCTATGCTCAGAAGTTCTGTTTAATTTTTTGTTAGCCATTCCGTGTCTCATTAGATTTGCTCCTCTAACTTTTTAGACATTTCAGCTATATTGTCTGGCGGCCAATTAGGTATTTCCATTCCTAAATAAAGTGACATTCCAGTTAGAACCTCTTTAATTTCATTTAATGATTTTCTTCCAAAATTAGGAGTTCTTAGCATCTCACCTTCAGATTTTTGAACAAGGTCACCAATATATATTATGTTATCATTTTTAAGGCAGTTCATTGACCTAACAGACAGCTCTAGTTCATCGACTTTTCTTAATAAGTTTTTGTTAAATTCAGGTTCAGTAGAAACCTCTTTAACTGGCGCTTCAACTGGCTCATCAAAGTTTACAAACATATTTAGTTGATCTTGAAAAATTCTTGCTGAATATGCTACTGCATCTTCTGCAGATATAGATCCATTGGTTTCAACTTCCATTGTAAGTTTGTCATAATCTAAGGCTTTACCTTCTCTAGCAGTACTGATCGAATAAGAAACTTTTTTTACAGGACTATATAAAGAGTCAATAGCTATAAGTCCTAATGGTGGCTCTTCTGGTTTGTTCATTACTGCTGGAACATAACCTTTTCCAGTTCCAACATTCATTTCCATATGGAAATGCGTGTTTTCATCTAAATTACAGATAACCAAATCTGGATTTAAAATTTCTATATCAGTAACCTGAGCAATGTCTGAAGCTTTAATTTCTCCTGGACCTTTTGCATCTAAAACTAATTTTTTAGTTCCTTCAAAAGAACTTTTTAAAGCTAATGATTTAACATTTAAAACAATATCTGTCACATCTTCTCTAACACCTTTAATAGATGTAAATTCGTGTAACACTCCATCAATTTGAATTGAAGTTACAGCAGCACCTCTAATTGACGATAATAAAATTCTTCTTAAGGAATTTCCTAATGTTAATCCGTAACCTTTTTCTAATGGTTCAGCAACAATCTTTGCATGTGATTTGTCATCACTTATTGAAACATCTAATTGAGTTGGTTTAATTAATGCTTTCCAATTTTTAGCATTTACATTTAAACTTTCCATTTATTAAACTCTCCTTTTTTTTGGTGGTCTTACGCCGTTATGTGGCATTGGTGTAGTATCTTTTATTGAAAGAATTTTGAATCCTCTTGCTTGTAATGCTCTTAGTGCAGTTTCTCTACCTGATCCAGGACCCTTAACTTCTACTGACAATGTTTTCATGCCATATTCTAAAGCTTTAGATGCAGCAGAGTCAGCAGCTATTTGTGCAGCATAAGGTGTTGATTTTCTAGAACCTTTGAAACCTTTTTGACCAGACGAGGCCCAAGAAACAACATTACCATTTGTATCAGCAATTGAAATGATTGTATTGTTAAAAGTTGATTGCACATATGCAATACCATTTAAAATATTTTTTTTAACTTTTTTTTTCTTTGAGTAAGAACTTTTTTTTACTTTTTTATCAACTTTTTTTTCAGCAACAGCTTCTTTTTTGTCAATTTTATCTTCTTTAGCCATAAATTAATTACTTTTTAAGTGGTGTTAATTTTTTTCCAGCAATAGCTATTGCTTTACCTTTTCTTGTTCTAGCGTTACATCTAGTTCTTTGACCTCTCACAGGAAGTTTTTTTCTGTGTCTTGATCCACGATAACAAGCTAGATCAATTAATCTTTTAATTGTTAACGAATAATCTCTTCGTAAATCACCTTCAACTTTAAAATTAGCATCAATATATTCTCTTATTTTTAAAATATCATCATCCGTTAACTCATTAATTCTTTTTTTTCTTGGAATTTCAAGAGATGAGCAAATCTGATTTGAAAATTTGTCACCAATACCATAAATATAGGTAAGTCCAATGTGGACAAGTTTATTTTGAGGAATGTTTACACCTGCTATACGAGCCATAGTTTTTGAGATTAAATTTAGCCTTTTATATAAGAAGATGTTGTAAAGTCAATGTCTTAAACATTGAGAAAAGTATCAATTTTAGCCGTTATTTCTTCAATTTCAAGAGTTCCATCTAATTCATGAAAATTTGAATTCTTAGAATAGAAATCCAGTACTGGTTTGGTTGTTTCCATGTAGGTATCATACCTTTTAAGAATGGTATTTGATTTATCGTCTGATCTTTTTTCTAAAATTTTTCTCTTCTCAATTCTTTTAATTATTGTGTCCTTATTTACATTTAAAAAAAGAATTAAGTCTATTTTTTGTTCAGAATTTTTTAACAATAAATCTAAATTTTTTGCCTGACTTAAAGATCTAGGATATCCATCGAATATTAATTTATTTTTTTTTTGAGGATCAAATATTGTTTCTTTTATAATTTTGTTGACTATTTCATCATTTACAAATTTTCCATCATTCATACTATTAGTTATTTTTTTACCAATTTCTGAGTCTTTTTTAATTTCATTTCTCAGCATTTCACCTGTCGATATTTGAAAACTATTTAATTTTTTTACTAGGTATTTAGCCTGAGTACCTTTACCTGCGCCTGGTGGACCAAATAGAATTATATTCACTTATTATTTTCCGAATTTAGTTTTTTTAATCAATTGCTCATATTGAGAACTCATTAATCTAGTTTGAATTTGAGTTACAGTATCAATGGCTACTACAACAACAATTAAAATTGATGTTCCCCCTAAATAAAAGGGTATGGGGTAATTTGCAATTAAAAACTCTGGCATCAAACATACTAATGTTAAGTATAATGCACCAATGGTTGTCAATTTTGTAAGAATTTTTTCGATATATAAAGCTGTGTTCTCACCTGGTCTTATTCCAGGTATAAACCCACCATACTTTCTTAAGTTGTCAGCAGTTTCAGTTGGATTAAATGTAATCGATGTGTAAAAAAATGTAAAAAATATTATTCCTGAAGCATATAAAAGCATGTAAAGCGGTTGTCCTTGTGTGAAGTAAGAACTTATATTTAAAAAAGTATCGTTATTAGAAAAATTAAAATTAGAAAAAGTAACAGGTAATAATAATAATGCAGATGCAAATATTGCAGGTATAACACCTGCTTGATTTATTTTTAATGGTAAATGAGAAGACTCACCACCATACATTTTATTACCCATCTGTCTTTTTGGATAATTAATAAGTATTTTTCTTAAGGCTCTTTCCATGAATACTATAAAAAGAATTGTTGCTATTAAAAGAACGAAAATAAAAATAATCATTATTGTTGAAACAGCACCTGTTCTGCCAAGTTCAAATGTTGTTACAAGTGCTCTAGGTATTTCTGCAACAATACCTGCAAATATTATTAATGATATACCATTTCCAATTCCTCTTTGAGTGATTTGTTCACCCAACCACATTAAAAACATTGTACCTGCTATAATTGTTGAGACCGTTGTAATTTTGAAAAATATTCCTGGGTTAATTACCAAATCTGCAGAAGACTCTAATCCGACAGATAAGCCATAACCTTGGAGTGTAGCTAACAGAACTGTCCCATAACGAGTTATTTGAGTAATTTTAGCTCTACCAACTTCACCTTGTGCTTTTAAATTTTTAAAATAATCTGAAACACCAGTTAAAAGTTGAACTATAATTGAAGAAGAAATGTAGGGCATTATTCCAAGTGCAAATATTGCCATTCTACTAACTGCACCTCCTGCAAAAACGTTGAACATTCCTAGTAATCCTTTTTGATTACCACTCATCATTATTTGTAACTGCTCAGGATCAATACCTGGTAATGGGACAAATGTCCCAAATCTATAAACAGCTAATATAAATATAGTGAATAGAATACGGTTTTTAAGATCATTAGTTTGAGAAGATGAGCTCATAATATCTTAATTATTTTTTTAATTGTATTTTACCACCAGCTTTTTCTAATTTTTCAACTGCAGATTTTGATATCAAATCAGCTTCTATGTTGATTTTTTCTTTAATGTTGCCAGTGCCAAGAATTTTTAATTTTTGAGAATTTTTATTAACTAATTTTAATTTTTTAAGTAAATCCATATTAATTATATCGCTAGATTTTATTGTTTTTTGATCAATAAATGACTGAAGTTTTTCTAAATTCATTATTGCTATGTTGGTCTTTCCAAAAGAATTAAAACCTCTTTTAGGTAATCTTCTATATAAAGGCATTTGTCCACCTTCAAATGCTTTAATAGCAACACCAGATCTAGACTTTTGTCCTTTTACGCCACGACCTGAAGTTTTTCCCTTACCAGATCCAATTCCTCTACCTACTCTAATTTTAGTTTTGGTAACTTTTCCTGTTGTATTTAATGTGCTCATTATCCTCTTTTTTCTATTACTTCAGAAATTTTTTTATTTCTTATTGTTGATATATGTTTAGGTGAATTTTGTTTTGATAAAGCTTTCATTGTTGCCCTAATCATATTATGTGGGTTTGAAGTACCCATGGATTTTGCAACAATATCCTTTATTCCTAAAACCTCACAAACTGCTCTTACAGGACCCCCAGCTATTATACCCGTTCCCTTGGGTGCTGATCTTAAGATTATTTTTCCTGCACCATCTTTACCATAAACATCATGATGAATAGTTCTGCCCTCTCTTAGAGGTATGTGAATTAACTTTCTTCTAGCAGTTTCGTTTGCTTTTTTAATTGCATCTGGAACTTGTTTTGCTTTAGCATGAGCAATACCAATTTTACCTGCTTGATTTCCAACAACAACTAGAGCAGAAAAGCCAAATCTTCTTCCACCTTTAACAACTTTAGTAATTCTGTTAATATGAACTAATTTTTCTAATATATCGTCACTTTTTTTATCTTTATATTCCATAATTAAAATTCCATTCCATTTTTACGTAATGTTTCTGCAAATATTTTAACTCTTCCATGGTATTTATAAACACCACGATCAAAATAAATTTTTGTTATTTTTTTCTCCAATGCTTTTTTTGCTAATTTCTCAGCTACAATTTTAGAAAGTTCTGTTTTATTAACTTTGTTCATTGCTTTAATGTCTTTTTCTACTGATGAACAAGAAAGTAATGTAATGTTTTTTACATCATCAATTATTTGTGCTGATATATTGTTTGTTGATCTAGAAATGCTCAATCTTAATCTGTCAGATGAAGATACTTTTTTTGCTTTATTTCTAATTCTAAATCTTTTTCTATCAATTGTATTTAATTTCATTACTTTTTCTTTCCTTCTTTTTTAAGAACATATTGTCCTTGTTCTCTAACACCTTTTCCTTTGTAGGGTTCAATTTTTCTAAAAGTTTTAATTTTTGAAGCTACGGTACCAACCTGTTGTTTGTCAGATCCAGTAATTTTTAAAATAGTTTGTTTTTCAACAGCAATCTTAATTCCATCAGGGATATCGAAATTAATATCATGACTATATCCAAGTTGTAGATTCAATTGATTACCTTTAAGAGCGGCTCTGTAACCTACCCCAACAAGTTCAAGTATTTTTTCGTATCCCTTGCTAGAACCAATTACAGCATTATTTATTAAACTTCTATTCATTCCCCATAGTCTTTTTGAGTTTTGATCAACTTTTTTTGGTTTTATAGATATTTCTTTTCCATCATTGATAGCAATATTGAACATATCTAGATCAACATTTAGTGACTTTTTACCAAGTGGTCCTTCAATATTTAAAACATTACCAGATAAAACTGCTTTAACTTTTTCTGGAATTGAAATATTTATTTTACCAATTTTTGACATTAAAATACCTTACAAATTATTTCGCCACCAACTTTTTGTTTTCTTGCGTCAACATCAGTCATTACACCTTTTGGAGTGGATACAATTGCTATTCCAAGACCACCATTAATTTTAGGCAAACTATCTGCACTTGAAAATATTCTTCTTCCAGGTTTTGATACTCTTTCAAATGTGCTTATAACTGGATTTCCTGAATAGTACTTTAGATCTACAGATAAGATAGGCTTGTTTGTTTCGTCTTCAATTTTATACCCATTAATGAATCCTTCACTTTTTAGGATGTCAGCAATTTTAACTTTAAAATTAGATGATGGTAACGATACTTTTTTGTGATTTCTCACTTGTGCATTTTTAATTCTAGCTATCATATCTCCTATAGGATCACTTAAACTCATATTTTTCCTTTCTACCAACTAGACTTAGTCATACCTGGAATTAATCCATGTAATCCTAAGTCCCTTAGGGCTATTCTTGATATTTTTAATTTTCTATATACACCGTGTGGTCTACCTGTAATTTCACATCTGTTCATTACACGATTTTTTGCAGAGTTTCTTGGTAAATTAGAAAGTTTTTGTTGAGCCTTAAATCTTTCTTCCAATGAAATTTTTTTATCCATAACAATCTTTTTCAAGGCTTGTCTTTTTTTAAAAAGTTTATTAGATAATTTAATTCTTTTATTATTTTTATTTATTGCGCTTGCTTTAGCCATTATTAATTATCTCCTTTTTTTATAAATGGAAAATTTAGCTTTTCCAAAAGTGCAAAACTATGCTCTTTATTCATTGCTGAAATAACAACAACTACATCTAAACCTCGAATCTTATCAATTCTATCAAAATTTACTTCTGGAAAAATTATATGCTCTTTAATACCAAAAGTGTAATTGCCAAACTTGTCAAAACCTTTTGAAGACAAGCCTCTAAAATCTTTAATTCTTGGTAATGCTATATTTACCAATCTATCTATAAACTCGTACATCTTGTTACCTCTCAAAGTAACCTTCAATCCTGCGTTAGTACCTTTTCTTGTTTTAAAATTTGCAACTGATTTTTTAAACTTTGTTACAACAGGTTTTTGACCTGCTATTTTTCCTAGATCTTCTTCTGTAGATTTTAAAATTTTAGTGTCTGCACCATCTAGGCCAAGTCCCATATTAATAACAACTTTTTGAATTTTTGGGCCCATATATGTGTTTTTAAAACCAAGCTTTTCTTTTAGTGCTGTTTGAATCTCTTTATAATAAAGTTCTTTTAATCTTGGTGTCATTATTTTTTAGCCTTAGTTTCTTTAGATTTATTTTTAGTTTCAATAAGAGAAAGATTTGAAATATGAACAAAACTTTCTTTTGATACTATTCCACCTTTTTTTTCTTTTGTTGTTTTTACGTGTTTTTTCACAATATTAATTCCTTGAACTTTTGCTCTATTATTAGGTCTATCAATCTCAATAACTTCACCCTCTTTTTTTTTATCTCTACCAGTTAATATTTTTACTTTTAAACCTTTTTTAATCATTTTATAAAACTTCCGGAGCCAATGAAATAATTTTCATTTGACCTCTATTTCTTAATTCTCTTGTTACAGGACCAAAAATTCTAGTTCCAACTGGTTCTCCTTTGTCATCAACTAAAACTGCTGCATTGTTGTCAAACTTAACTTTTGAACCATCATCTCGGTGAATTCCTTTTTTAACTCTAACTACAACTGCTTTATGTACTGAACCTTTTTTAACTTTACCTTTTGGAATAGCTTCTTTTACAGCAATAACAATAGTATCTCCAATGCTTGCATATCTTCTTTTAGATCCACCAAGCACTTTTATACATTCAATTCTTTTTGCACCGGTATTATCAGCAACTAATAATTCAGTTTGTACTTGTATCATTTAGAACCATCCATAACTTCAAATTTTTTATTTTTAGAGAAAGGTTTGCTTTCTATAATTGAAACTTTATCTCCAGTTTTAAACTTATTGTTTTCATCATGTGCATTATATTTTTTTCTCACTTTAACAACTTTCTTTAACACAGGGTGTGAATATTTTCTTTCTACAGCTACAGTAATAGTTTTATTAGGTTTATCACTCACTACTACTCCAGTTAATATTTTTTTAGGCATTTATTTTTCCTTTTAATATTGTTTTAAGTCTTGCTATAGTTTTTTTTGTTTGTCCAATTTGTGATGGATTAGTTACCTGAGAATTGATTTTTTGAAATCTAAAGTTAAATAAATCTTTTTTTAACTTATCGATGTTCTTAATCATTTCATCTTTAGATAGTTTTTTAATTTCTTGTTTTTTCATATTATACAAATCTTTTTATAAATTTTGTTTTTATTGGAAGTTTAGCAGAAGCTTTATAAAGAGCCTCTTTAGCAATTTCTTCTGAAACACCGTCAATTTCAAATAAAATTCTTCCAGGTTTTACTCTACATGCCCAATATTCAGGTGCACCTTTTCCTTTACCCATACGTACTTCAACTGGTTTTTTTGAAACTGGAATATTTGGAAAAATTCTAGTCCAAACACGACCTTGTCTCTTCATATGTCTAGTTAAAGCTACTCTAGCTGCTTCAATTTGTTTACCTATAATTCTTTCAGGGGCCATTGCCTTTAATGCAAATGCACCATAATTAATTTTTGAGGCACGTGTAGCAGTTCCATGAATTCTGCCTTTGTGAGCTTTTCTATATTTACTTCTAACTGGTTGTAACATAATTATTCTTTAACCTCTTTTGGGGTAACTTTATTTGTTTCCTGACTAAATTCTTTTGCAAAAACTTCACCTTTATAAATCCATACTTTAATACCAATTATACCAAATGTAGTTAGGGCTTCAGCCTCTGCATAATCAATATCTGCTCTTAAAGTGTGTGATGGAATACTTCCATCTCTTAACCATTCTGTTCTTGCGATTTCATTTCCACCTAATCGTCCGCTAATAGACACTTTAATACCTTTTGCACCTAATCTTGTGCAAGATTGCATTGCTCTTTTCATGGCTCTTCTGTAAGAAATTCTTTTAACTAGTTGCTGTGCAATATTTTCGGCAACTAAATATGCATTGGTTTCAGGTTTTTTAATTTCTTTTATATTCAGGGTAACTTCGTTAGTAGTAAATTTTGATAAATTATTTTTTATTTTATCTATATCGCTACCTTTTTTCCCAATTACAAATCCAGGTCTGGATGTATAAATAGTTACAAAGCATTTATTTGATGTTCTTTCTATCATCACTTTAGACACACCAGAATTGACTACATTTTTTTTAATATAATTTCTTATTTTAAAATCTTCTATAAGATATTTGCCAAAATCTTTCTTTTTAGCATACCATACAGAATCCCAACCTCTGTTCACTCCAAGTCTAAAACCTACTGGATTAACTTTTTGACCCATGACTCTCCATTTGTTTTGCTTCTGATAAAATAATTGTAATAGTTGAATAAGGTTTTAAAATTGGGGCAGCTCTTCCCTTTGCTCTTGGTCTAAATCTCTTCATAACAACTTTTTTTCCACAATATGCTTCTTTAACAATTAATTTATCAATGTCATATTGATTATTATTTTCTGCATTTGCTACCGCAGATGAAACAGTTTTTCTAATTTCTTTTGTAATTCTTTTTTCAGAAAACTGTAAATCTCTAATAGCCACATCTACTTTTTTTCCTACAATGCCTTTTAAAATTGGATTTAGTTTTCTTACACTAGATCTAATATTGTTGTTAACTGATCTAACTGTATTTTCTTTTAATTTATTTATTTTCTTTTTCTTGCTCATATTTATTTTTTCTCTGCTGGTTTAGCTTTTTTATCTGCTGGTGTGTGACCAAAAAAAGTTCTTGTAGGTGAAAATTCACCAAGTTTATGTCCCACCATATCCTCTGAGATTGTCACTGGTATAAATTTTTTACCATTATAAATTAAAAAACTAACACCAATAAATTCTGGTATTATTGTTGACTTTCTAGACCAAGTTTTAATTGGCATTTTTTTTGGATCTGTTTTTTGTTTTTCAACTTTTTTAATCAAGCTTTCTTCCACAAAAGGTCCTTTCCATACTGATCTAGACATTATTTTTTAGAATCCTTCCTTTTATTTCTTCTTCTTACAATAAATTTATCTGTTCTTTTGTTGTCTCTAGTTTTTAAACCTTTAGCTGATTGACCTGTAGGTGATACTGGGTGTCTTCCACCTGCAGTTTTACCTTCACCACCACCGTGCGGGTGATCTACTGGGTTCATCACAACACCTCTTGTATGTGGTCTTCTACCAAGCCATCTTGATCTTCCGGCTTTACCAATTTTAATATTTTTTTGATCTGGATTTGACAAAACACCAATGGTAGCCATTGATCTAGAGTCAATTTTTCTAACTTCTCCTGAAGTCATCTTAATTAATGAATAATTTCCATCTAAACCGCTAATTGTTACTGATGTTCCAGCTGATCTAGCTATTTTTCCACCTGCTCCTGGTTTTAATTCTACATTATGAATATCTACTCCAACAGGAATATCTCTTAATGGCATGCAGTTACCAACTTTAATTTCTTTTTCTGTTCCATTTTCTACAATGTCACCTACTTTAATTTTTTGTGGAGCTAAATAATAAAAATGCTGACCATCATCAAATTTTATTAACATAATGTAACAAGATCTATTAGGATCATATTCAATTCTTTCTACTTTGCCTGGCATATCAAATTTTTTTCGATAGAAGTCAACAACTCTATACATTTGTTTGTGCCCACCCGCTCTATTTCTCGAAGTGATATGGCCATTATTATTACGACCCTTCATAGTATTTTTTGGTTCAACTAATTGTTTAAAAGGTTTGCCTTTCCATAGGCCAGTTCTATCGACTAATATTGTTCCTCTAGTAGATTTTGTATATGGTTTAAATGTTTTTAGTGCCATTTTTAAATTCCTGTAGTCAGGTCAATACTCTGACCTTTTTTTAATGTTATAATTGCTTTTTTATAGCCTTGTACTTTAACTTTTTTTCCTCTGGTAACTTTTGTTCTGTTTTGTTTATTAACTATATTAATTTTAGTTACATTAACTTTAAAAATTTTCTCAATATTTTTCTTTAAATTTGTTTTATTTGAAGTAGTTGGAACTTTAAAAACAACTTTATTTTGTTCAGAAAGATTAGTAGATTTTTCTGTTACTATTGGTGATAAAATTTTATCGTATAGATGAATTTTGCTCATTTTAAGAATATCTCTTTTCTAGCTCTTTTACTGAGCTTTCTGTGAACACAACCTTTTTAAATTTAATAATATCAAATGCACTAAAGTGATTCACGTCTGTAACCTTAACATTTGGAATATTTCTTGCTGATTTTTCTATTTTATCTTTTGAAGATTTGTCTAGGATTATTAGTGAATTGGTGATTTCAAATTTTTTGATTATAGAGTGCATATCTTTTGTTTTTTTAATTTCTGAGCTGAAATCACTAAATATAATTAAATTTTTAAGTTTATTTTTTTCTGTAATCAGCGAAGCTATGCTTAATTTTTTTTCACTCTTATTTAGTTTTCTTTTTTTATAAGCTAGCTCACCTTTAGGACCATGAGCTACACCACCACCAACAAATATGGGAGCTTTTCTACTAGCATGTCTAGCATTTCCAGTTCCTTTTTGTGCGTAAATCTTTGACGTAGATCCAGCAATTTCATTTTGTTGCTTAGTCTTAGCATGTCTTCCTTTGTAGTTTGCATTAGTTTTAAATAAAACATTATCAACTAATCTTTTGTTAATTTTAGCTGAAAAAATCTTATCTAAAACTTCTATTGAAGCTTTCTTTCCGTCTAAGTTTAATTTATCAATTTTCATTATTTTTTCTTTTTATCCGGTGTTTTTTTTGCTTCTTCTGCAGCTGCAATTTTTTCACTAATTGTCATTTTTTTAATATCTTTTACTGCTTTCTTGATAAGTATTTCTGTATTTTTTGAACCTGGTATTGATCCTTTTAGATACAAAAGTTCATTTTCTAAATCAGCTTTGATTATCTCAATATTTTGCATAGTTCTAAGTTTATCACCCATATGACCAGCCATTTTTTTTCCTTTAAAAACTTTACCAGGATCTTGTCTTTGTCCTGTTGAACCATGAGACCTGTGTGATACAGATACACCATGTGTTGCTCTTAATCCGCCAAAGTTGTGTCTTTTCATAGCACCTGCAAAACCTTTACCAATAGTCTTTGAAGTTGTGTCTACAAATTTTACTTCATTAAATATTTCTAAACCGAATTCATTTCCTTCTTTGTATGAGGATGTGTCTTTAACTCTAAATTCTTTTAATTTTTTTTTAGCCTCAGTATTTTTTTTTGCATAAAAACCCTTCATGGCTTTAGTTAATTTTGAGTTTTTTATTTTTCCAAAACCAAGTTGTACCGCTTTATAACCACGTTTTTCTTCTTCTATAACGTTGATTACTCTTGCTTTTTCCATTTTAATTACAGTAACAGGTACAAGTCTTCCAGTTTTATAAAACTCTCTGGTCATACCTATTTTTTTTCCTATGAGAGCTAAATCTGACATAATTATATTTTTATCTCCACATCAACACCTGATGCTAAATCTAATTTCATTAAAGCCTCAACTGTTTGAGGCGTTGGTTCGATAATATCAATTAGTCTTTTGTGTGTTCTAGTTTCAAATTGTTCTCTACTTTTTTTATCAATATGAGGGCCTTTTAAAACGGTATATCTCTCAAGTCTTGTTGGAAGAGGTATTGGTCCTTTGATGGTAGCACCAGTCCTTTTCACTGTATTAACTATTTCTTCAGTGGAAGCGTCTAAAATTTTATTATCGTAAGCTCTTAATTTAATTCTAATATTTTGTTTTTCCATAATAAATTATCCTGCAATCTTTTTAGTTACTTCATCCTGCACATTTTGTGGGACTTTAGAATAATGATCAAAAAACATAGAATATTGTGCCCTACCTTGTGACATTGATCTTAGATTATTGATATAACCAAACATATTAGCTAAAGGAACCATAGCAGTTATTACAGTTGCATTACCTCTTTGTTCTTGGGTACTAATTTGACCTCTTCTACTATTTAGGTCTCCAATAACATCTCCCATATAATCTTCAGGTGTAACAACTTCAACTCTCATAACTGGTTCTAGTAACTTTAGTGTTCCTTTTGTACAAGCTTCTTTAAAGCAAGCTCTACTAGCTAACTCAAAAGCTAAAACACTAGAGTCTACATCGTGATGTAATCCATCTAAAATTGTAACTTTATAATCTATCATTGGAAAACCAGCTAAAATTCCACCATCAGATACTGTTTCTATTCCTTTTTCTACACCAGGTATAAATTCTTTTGGAATAGCACCGCCCTTAATCTTACTTTCAACAAGTCTACCAGCACCTGGTTCTTGAGGTTCTACTAAAAGTTTTACTTTAGCAAACTGACCAGCTCCACCACTTTGTTTTTTGTGTGTATATTCAACTTCTGAAGGATTTTGTAAAGTTTCTCTGTATGCTACCTGCGGGGCTCCAACATTTGCTTCAACTTTAAATTCTCTTTTCATTCTATCAACGATAATATCTAAATGAAGTTCACCCATTCCCTTAATAATAGTTTGACCAGATTCCTCATCAGACGTAACTCTAAATGATGGATCTTCAGCTGCCAATCTACCTAAAGCTTCTCCCATTTTTTCTTGGTCGGCTTTAGTTTTTGGCTCAACTGCTATTTCAATTACTGGCTCTGGAAATTCCATAGGCTCTAATAAAACAGGATTATTTTCATCACATAATGTGTGACCTGTAATAGTGTACTTAAGACCAGCTAAAGCAACAATATCTCCTGCATTTGCCTCTTTAATATCTTCTCTTGAGTTAGCGTGCATCAATAGCATTCTTCCAACTCTTTCTTCTTTATCTTTAGAGGTATTATAAACAGCTGTTCCTGTTTTAATTGTACCTGAATAAATTCTTATAAATGTTAGTGATCCAACAAATGGGTCATTAGCAACTTTAAAAGCTAAAGCTGAAAAAGGTGCTTTATCATCAAATTTCATGTCAAGCTCATCTTCTGTTCCAGGTTTAGTTCCTTTAATTGACCCAATATCAATTGGGCTAGGTAGGTAGTTTATCGTTGCATCTAAAAGAGGCTGAACACCTTTATTTTTAAATGCAGAACCTGTGGTAATCGGTACAAAACTAAAATTTAAAGTTCCCTTTCTAATACATGCAATTAAATCTTCTTCTTTGATTTCTTCACCATTAAGGTATTTTTCCATTAGTTTTTCATCTTGCTCAACAGCTGTTTCAACTAATTCTGTTCTATATTTTTGAGAAATTTCTTTTAAATCATCAGGAATTTCTTTGTATTCCCATTCAGCTCCTAAAGCTTCATTTTTCCAGACTTGAGCCTTCATTTTCACTAAATCAACAACTCCACTTAGCGAGGCTTCAATACCAATTGGAATTTGTAGTGGCAATGGTTTGCAGCCAAGTCTTTCTCTAATCATATCAACACATCTAAAAAAATCGGCTCCAGTTCTATCTAATTTATTAACAAAACAAATTCTTGGAACTTTATATTTATCAGCTTGTCTCCAAACAGTTTCGGATTGAGGTTCAACACCAGCGACACCATCAAATACACAAACAGCACCATCTAAAACTTTTAAAGATCTTTCAACTTCAATAGTAAAATCTACATGACCTGGTGTATCAATAATATTGATCCTATGATCATTCCAAAAACAGGTAGTGGCTGCAGAAGTAATTGTTATTCCTCTTTCTTGTTCTTGCTCCATCCAATCCATAGTTGCTGCACCATCATGCACTTCACCAATTTTATGACTTTTACCCGTGTAATATAAAATTCTTTCGGTAGTAGTAGTTTTACCAGCATCAATGTGAGCCATGATACCAATGTTTCTATATTTGTCTAATGTATGTGTTCTAGCCATAATTTATTACCACCTAAAATGAGCAAAAGCTTTATTTGACTCTGCCATTTTATGTACATCTTCTCTTTTTTTAACTGCTGATCCTTTTTTTTCATAAGCGTCATACAGTTCATTAAAAATTTTATCTGACATGTGTTTATCTTTTCTTTTTCTTGATGCATCAACTAACCAACGAATTGCTAATGCTTGAGCTCTTTTAGATTTAACTTCTACAGGAACTTGATAAGTAGCACCTCCTACTCTTCTTGATCTAACTTCTACTGTTGGTTTTATATTATTCATTGCTTCATTAAAAATCGTTATTGGATCTTCTTTTGTTTTAGTTTTAATTTTATCAATTGCTTCATAAACAATTTTTTCAGCAACTCCCTTTTTACCATCATACATTATAGAATTTATTAATTTTGGAATTATAGTGGATTTAAATATTGGGTCAGGTATAACAATTTTTTTAGGTTGTGTTTTTTTTCTAGACATAATTATTTACCTTTTTTTGTCCCATACAAAGATCTACGTTTTTTTCTATTAGCCACACCTTGAGTGTCTAAATTACCTCTTAAAATATGATATCGTACACCTGGTAAATCTTTAACTCTACCACCTCTGATTAAAACAACAGAGTGCTCTTGAAGGTTATGACCTTCTCCGCCAATATAAGCAGTAACTTCAAACCCATTTGACAATCTAACTCTTGCAACTTTTCTTAAAGCTGAGTTTGGTTTTTTTGGAGTTGTTGTGTAAACTTTAACACAAACACCTCTCTTTAAAGGCTGTTTCTGTAAGGCAGGAACTTTGTTCCTAGCTATTGGTTTAGTTCTCTTTTTTCTTAACAACTGGTTAATAGTTGGCATAAAAATTTTTTAATTAATTAAATATATTTTTGATGAAATAACTGACAGGTTATTTGTGGCAGCGTTTAGTTCCATTAGTAGGTACTACATTCCAACCAAAAACACCGCCAAAATACTATTTATTAATCCTTTGTCAAACTAAAACTACAAGTTTAACGTGTTTTTTTTATTGATTAGTCTGTGTTTCTGGGGTCTCTGATGGCTGTATCTTTTCCTGATCAGCTAGGAATTTATTGTCAGCTTTTATAGCTTCTTTATTCCACTGGTTTTTAATATTTCCAGTTCCTGCAGGTACCAGTCGTCCAACTATAACATTTTCTTTAAGTCCATTTAATGGATCAACTTTTCCCTTAATTGCAGCATCAGTTAAAACTCGAGTTGTTTCTTGGAAAGATGCTGCTGAAATAAATGATTCTGTCTGCAGAGATGCTTTTGTAATACCCATTAAAACTCTCTCTCCAACGGCAGACTTTTTACCTTCTGCAACTAGTTTTTCATTAGCGGTATCAAACTTTATTCTATCTATCATTTCGCCTGGTAAATACGAAGAGTCTCCAGATTCTTTAATTTCAACTTTTTTAAGCATTTGTCTTAAGATAGTTTCTATATGTTTGTCATTAATTATAACACCTTGCAATCTGTAAACTTCCTGAACTTGATTAACAAAATACTCTGTTAGATCCTTTATTCCTAAAATTCTTAAAATATCATGTGGAAGAGGTTGCCCGTCCAGTAAGTACTCTCCTTTTTTAATTTTTTCACCTTGGTTAAAGTTAATATGCTTACCTTTCGGGATTAAATAATTAGATGGTTCTCCATTTTCAGGTTGAATTGAAATTCTTTGTTTACCTCTAACTTCTTTACCAAATAATACTTGGCCATCATTTTCTGCAATTATTGCACTATCTTTTGCTTTTCTTGCTTCGAATAATTCAGCAACACGTGGTAATCCACCAGTAATATCTTTTGTTTTGGTTGTTTCTTTAGGTAGTCTAGCTATTACATCTCCTGCATAAATTTTTTGACCATCTGTAACAGATAGAATTGAGTCTGGAACCAGATAATATCTTGCTTCATTATCATCTGCTTTTTTAATCACTTTACCTTTATCATCTCTTAAAGTTATTCTAGGTTTTAGATCTGTATTTTTTGACTGTGCTCTCCAATCGATCACCGACTTAGAAGATATGCCAGTTGCATCATCAGTTGTTTCTTGAATTGAAATTCCATCAATTAAATCAACAAAACCAGCTGTTCCACTTTTTTCTGCAATTACTGGTGTTGTGTAAGGATCCCACTCACAAATTTTATCATTTGATTTTACTTTATCGCCATTTTGGAAAAAAAGTTTTGATCCATAAGCAACTTTATAAACAGCTACTTGAACACCATTATCATCTTCAATAGATAACTGAGTATTTCTTCCCATTACAATTAAATTTTTCTTGGAATCTTCTAATAAATTAGAATTAATAATTTTTAATATACCTGCAGATTTCGTTACAATTTGAGACTCTTGTTTTACAGAGGCAGTTCCTCCAACGTGGAAAGTTCTCATTGTTAATTGAGTGCCAGGTTCTCCAATTGATTGGGCTGAAATCATCCCAATAGCTTCTCCAACATGGACCATTTTACCTCTAGATAAATCTCTTCCATAACATGTAGCACAAACACCTAATTTAGAACTACATGTCATAACTGAATATGCATTTATAAATTTTACACCAGCGGCGTCTATTTTATCACAGCCGGACTCATCTATCATTGTATCTTTTTTAATTACTACCTCTCCAGTAATTGGATTTTTTACATCTGTTGCTGTAACTCTACCAAGAGCTCTTTCTGCAAGACTTACAACTACGTTTCCACCTTCTAAAATTTCAGCTAATTCAATAAATCCAGGATTATCACATTTAATTTTAGTTATAGTTAAATCTTGAGCAACATCACACAGTCTTCTAGTTAAATATCCAGAGCTAGCTGTTTTTAAGGCTGTATCAGCTAAGCCTTTTCTGGCACCGTGAGTTGAATTAAAATATTCAAGTGCTGTAAGACCCTCTTTAAAATTTGATATAATAGGTGTTTCAATAATCTCACCAGAAGGTTTTGCAATTAAACCTCTCATACCAGCTAATTGTTTCATTTGAGCAGCAGAACCCCTTGCACCACTATCAGCCATCATAAACACAGAGTTTATCTTCATTCCATCTGGCGTTGTTTCAGTTGCAGAAATACCCTTCATCATTTCACCAGCCACTTTATCTGTACATTTAGACCAGGCATCAACAACTTTGTTATATTTTTCACCTCTTGTAATTAAACCTTCTGAATATTGATTTTCATAATCTGATATTAATTTTTTTGTGTCTTCGATTAGTTGACCTTTGTTTTCTGGTATAACTAAATCATCTTTACCAAAAGAAATTCCAGCTTTAAATGCATGTTTAAAACCAAGATCTTTTAATTTATCACAGAAAATAACTGTAGTTTTTTGACCACAGAATCTAAATACCTGGTCTATAATTTCAGAAACAGTTTTCTTAGGTAATAGTCTATCTATCATTGAAAATTTAATATCTTTGTTTTTTGGTAGTAAATTTGCTAATAAAAATCTTCCAGCTGTTGAGGTGTATTTTTCTAATTTTTTATTTCCTTCTTCATCAATTGTTTCAAATCTCGACACAATAGTTGTATGAACTTTTATTTGCCCTGTTGATAAAGCATGTTCTATTGCATCGTTGTTAATAAAATATCCTTCTGGTTTATCCGTTTGGAAAGGTGCTTGTGAAAGATAATAAAGACCTAAGATCATATCCTGACTTGGTACAATAATAGGTTTTCCATTTGATGGACTTAAGATGTTGTTAGTTGAAAGCATTAAAATTCTTGCTTCTAGTTGTGCCTCTAAACTCAAAGGTACGTGAACTGCCATTTGATCACCGTCAAAGTCAGCATTAAATGCAGCACAACATAATGGGTGCAGTTCAATGGCATCACCCTCTATTAATTTTGGCTCAAAAGCTTGTACGCCTAATCTGTGTAATGTAGGTGCTCTATTTAATAAAACAGGATGTTCTCTTACAATTAATTCTAGTGCATCCCATACAGCATTGGTTTCTTTTTCAACTAATTTTTTAGCTTGTTTAATTGTTGATGCTAAACCTAATTTATTCAATCTCGCATACAAAAAAGGCTTAAATAATTCTAAAGCCATTTTTTTAGGTAATCCACACTCGTGTAATTTTAAATCTGGACCCACAACAATTACCGATCTTCCAGAATAATCTACTCTTTTTCCTAATAAGTTTTGTCTAAATCTACCTTGTTTACCTTTTAGCATTTCAGCTAAAGATTTTAATGGACGTTTACCAGTACCAGTTATTACTCTACCTCTTCTTCCATTATCAAATAATGCATCTACAGACTCTTGAAGCATTCTTTTTTCATTTCTAACAATGATGTGTGGGGCTTTGAGATCCATTAATCTTTTAAGACGATTATTTCTATTTATTACCCTTCTATAAAGATCATTCAAATCAGATGTTGCAAATCTTCCCCCATCCAAAGGAACTAAAGGTCTTAACTCAGGCGGTATTACTGGGATAACAGTTAAAATCATCCACTCTGGTTTTTGGCCTGTTTCTAAAAATGATTCTATTAATTTTAATCTTTTAATAGATCTTTCTTCGTTAACTTTTGATTTTGTCTGTTCAATAGTATTTATTAAAGTTTTCCTTTCTTGCTCTAAATCTAATGATTTTAAAATTGATAAAATTGCTTCTGCACCAATTCCTGCTTCAAAAGATTCTTCACCGAATTCATCTTGGTATTTTGCAAGCTCTTCTTCATTTAATAATTGATTTTTTTGAAGTCCTGTTAAACCTGGTTCAATAACAATAAAATTTTCAAAATATAAAACTCTTTCAACTTCTTTTAGTTTCATATCTACAGCAAGTGAAATTCTACTAGGCAAAGATTTTAAGAACCATATATGTGCAACTGGTGTTGCAAGATTTATATGCCCCATTCTTTCTCTTCTTACATTAGATTTAGTTACTTCAACTCCACATTTTTCACAAATTATCCCTCGAAATTTCATTCTTTTGTATTTACCACACAAACATTCGTAATCTTTTATCGGTCCAAAAATTCTAGCACAAAATAATCCGTCTTTTTCAGGTCTAAAAGTTCTATAGTTAATAGTTTCTGGTTTTTTAATCTCTCCAAAAGTCCAAGATTTAATTTTTTCTGGACTTGCTAAAGTAATTTTAATGCTATTAAAATTTTGAGCATCTGAAATTTCACTATTTTTAAATAAATCTGTTAATTCTTTTTTCATACTTAATTCAATTCTATATTTAGTGCTAATGATTTGATCTCTTTCACTAATACGTTAAATGACTCAGGAATACCTGACTCAAAATTTTCTTCACCTTTTACAATAGTTTCATAAACTTTAACTCTTCCCGCAACATCGTCAGATTTAACTGTAAGAATTTCCTGCAATGTATATGAAGCACCATAAGCTTCTAAAGCCCACACTTCCATTTCACCAAATCTTTGGCCACCTAATTGTGCTTTTCCACCTAAAGGTTGTTGAGTAACTAAGCTATATGGGCCAGTTGATCTTGCATGAATTTTGTCTTCAACTAAATGATGTAGTTTAAGCATATAAATAATTCCAACTGTTACAGGTCTATCAAACATCTCTCCAGTTCTTCCATCCCATAAAAAAGTTTGACCTGAGGTAGGTAATTTAGCTAACTTAAGCATTTCAGAAACGTCTTTTTCTTTTGCACCATCAAAAACAGGTGTAGATATAGCAACTCCATTTTGAAGATTTTCACATAAATCTTTAAATTCAGTTTTGTTTAATTTATCTATTCCACCATCAAAAACTTCATTACCATAAATAGATTTTAAAAATGAGGCAATTTTTTCTGTTTTTTCAAATTTTTTGCTGTTTTCATTAACTAATTTTTTAACTTCTTCTCCAAATTCTTTACAAGCCCAACCAAGATGGGTTTCTAAAATTTGTCCAACATTCATACGGCTAGGAACTCCAAGTGGATTAAGAACTATATCTACAGGTCGGCCATCTTCTCTATAAGGCATGTCTTCAACTGGTACAATTTTACTAACCACTCCTTTATTTCCATGTCTTCCTGACATCTTATCACCCGGTCTAAGTCTACGTTTAATAGCTACAAAAACTTTTACCATTTTCATTACACTTGGTAATAAGTCGTCACCACTTCTAATTTTTAAAACTTTATCTTCAAATCTATCCTGAATATCTTGTTTTGCTCTATTATACTGGTCCTTCAATTGAGCAAGTGTAGCTTCATTGTTTGAATTACCATCAGTAATTTTAAAAACTTCATTAATATTAATTTTATTAATAATATCCAAATCTAACTTGGTACCTTGCTCAACATCTTTAATTTTTTTAGACAATGTAGAACCAGACAAAATTTGATTTGCTCTTTGTTTTATACTTCTTTCTAATATTTCTTCTTCAACAATCTTATCTTGTTGTACTGTTTCAATTTCAGCTCTTTCAATTGTGATTGATCTTTCATCTTTTTCAATTCCATGTCTATTAAAAACTCTGACATCAACGACTGTACCACTGCTACCTCTAGACATTCTTAATGAAGTATCTGTAACATCTATTGCCTTTTCACCAAATATTGATCGCAACAATTTTTCTTCTGGTCCCGAAGCAGAATCACCTTTTGGAGTAACTTTTCCAACCAAGATATCTCCTGCTTTAACTTCAGCACCAATGTAAACTATTCCTGACTCATCGAGGTTTTTTAATGCTTCTTCATTAACATTAGGTATATCCCGTGTGATATCTTCCTCACCTAGTTTGGTGTCTCTTGCCATGACTTCATACTCAACAATATGAACTGAAGTAAACACATCATCTGTGACACATCTTTCTGAAATTAAAATTGAATCTTCAAAATTGTATCCCTGCCAAGGCATGAAGGCTACTGTCACATTTTTACCCAAAGCTAATTCACCTAATTTTGTTGAAGGACCATCTGCTATAATGTCTCCTGACCTAACTTTGTCACCTACTCTTACAAGTGGTTTTTGGTTAATACAAGTATTTTGGTTTGATCTTTTAAATTTTTGAAGATTATAAATATCTACGGCTGATTTTGTAAAATCAGTTTCATCTGTTGCTTTAATTACAATTCTTTTTCCATCGATCTTATCAACAATCCCTTCTCTTTTAGCAACAATTGTAACTCCAGAGTCTAATGCTACATCACTTTCAATACCAGTACCAACTAATGGAGACTCAGGTTTTAAAAGAGGTACAGCTTGTCTCATCATATTTGAACCCATTAATGCTCTATTGGCATCATCATTTTCTAAGAAAGGAATTAATGATGCTGCCACTGAAACTAATTGTTTTGGTGATACGTCAATATATTCAATATTTTCTGGTTTAGATAAAATAAAGTTTAAATTCTCTCTACAAGAAACTAATTCTTCAATAATTTTTCCTTTTTTATCAACCTTAGTGTTTGCTTGTGCAATCGTATATTTTGTTTCTTCCATGGCTGACAAATACACAACATCATCTTCAACTACACCATTTTTAACTTTTTTGTATGGGCTTTCAATAAAACCATATTTGTTAATTTTAGCATAAGTTGATAAACTATTTATTAATCCAATGTTAGGTCCTTCAGGAGTTTCAATTGGGCAAATTCTTCCGTAATGAGTTGGGTGAACATCACGAACTTCAAACCCAGCCCTTTCTCTAGTCAAACCACCTGGTCCTAATGCCGAAACTCTTCTTTTATGAGTAATTTCAGATAGAGGATTAGTTTGATCCATAAATTGGGATAATTGTGAACTAGCAAAAAAATCTTTTAAAGATACTGTCAGTGGCTTTGCATTTATCAAATCTTGGGGCATAGCAGACTCAATATCCAGAGTTGTCATTTTTTCTTTAATAGCTCTTTCCATTCTATAAACACCTATACGAGCTTGATTTTCAACCAACTCACCTACAGATCTTACTCTTCTATTTCCTAAATGATCAATATCATCTACCTCATCTTTTCCATCACGAAGATCTAACATTTTATGGATTATTGCCAAAATATCATCATTTCTTAAAATTGTAATCTTATCAGAACAAGTGAGGTTCAATCTTGAGTTCATCTTAACTCTACCGACATCAGACAAATCATATCTGTCTGAACTAAAAAATAGATTATTAAATATTTGTGTGGCTATTTCTATTGTTGGTGGCTCACCCGGTCTTAATACTTTGTAAATTTCTGTAATTGCTTCTTCTTTAGAATTATTTTTATCATTTAAAATAGTAGTAAGTAAGTAAGGGCCTTTATTTATAGAGTTTGTAACTGAAATCTCTATTGTAGAAATATTTGCTTCTAAAATTTTTTTAATAATTGTATCGTTTAGTTCAGTTCCAATTCTAAATGTTTCTTCTTCTTCGTCACTGACTTTAATTTCTTTATGTAAAAATTTTCCATATAAGGACTCTTGACTAACTAAAATATCTTTTAAGCCATCATTGGATAATTTTTTTGCAGTTAAAAAATTAACTTTATCTCCAAGTTCTATAACAACTTTACCAGATTTAAAATCAATAACTTCTTCTGAAAAATTTTTAGCTTTATAATTTTCTGGATTGAATTTAGTTTTCCATTTATTTGTTTTTTCATCAAAAGAAAATTGTTCTTTGTCATAAAACTCATTAACTATTTCAGTTTTATTATAACCTAAGGCCATTAGTAATGTTGAAGCAAATATTTTTTTTTTTCTATCTATTTTAAAATAAAGTAGGTCTTTAACATCATATTCAAAATCTAACCAAGAGCCTCTATTAGGAATTACTCTACAATTAAAAAGTAATTTTCCACTAGCATGAGATTTACCTTTATCATGATCAAAAAATACACCTGGGCTTCTATGCATTTGGTTTACTACAACCCTTTGAACGCCATTTGTTATAAAAGTTCCACTGTTTGTCATCATAGGAACCTCTCCCATATAAACTTCTTGTTCTTTAGCTGACAGTATATCTTTAGTGTTATTTTCTTGATCTATTTCATAGACAACTAATCTTAATGTACATTTAAGAGCTGAAGAATAAGTTAAACCTCTTTGTATACATTCCTCTGTATCAAATTTCGGTTTTTCTAATCTATAAGAAACATATTCTAATGTTGCTTTATCGTTTAAATCTTCAATTGGAAAAATACTTTTAAAAACTCTGTCAAAACCTTTGGTTAGTTCAGCATTTTTTTTGAAATCAGTTAATTCTTTATAAGAATTTTTTTGAACTTCGATTAGATTTGGAATTGATAATGATTCTGTTAACTTTCCAAAACTTTTTCTAACATTTTTTTTTTCAGTAAAAGATAATTGCATCTACAAATCAATTACCGATTAATAAATTAATCAGCAATTTTGTTCTTTCTAATTAATTTATTTAAGTTCTACTTTTGCGCCAGCTGCTTCCAACTTAGCCTTAATTTCTTCAGCGTCTTTTTTATTAACGCCAGATTTTACTTCTTTTGGAGCACCTTCAACTAAATCTTTTGCTTCTTTAAGACCTAGTGATGTTGCGGCTCTTACTTCTTTAATAACGTTAATTTTTTTGTCACCAGCAGAAACTAGCATGATTATAAAGTCATCCTTTGCTTCCTCTGCAGCTCCACCCGCTGCTGCTGCTGCTGGAGCGGCTGCAGCCATAGCTGTAACACCCCATTTTTCCTCAAGTTGTTTTGAAAGTTCAGCTGCTTCAACAACAGATAAACTTGATAAATCTTCAATAATTTTATTTAGGTCAGGCATATTTTTAATGTACTTCTTTAGGTTGTTTTTTCAGAATTTTCTGGTGCCAAAATACTCATTTTTTCAGATCGTGCAAGCAAAATACTTACAAATTTTGACGCTGGCGTAGCTAAAATTCCAACAATTTTTGCTCTAGCCTCATCTAATGTAGGTAAATTAGCCACATTTTGAACTCCAGCTTGATCAAGGACTTCTTCACCCATTATTCCACCTAAAAGTTTTAGGTTTTCATTATCTTTAGCAAATTTGGATAGAATTCTAGCAGAAATAATTGCATCACTTGAGAATGCTACGGCTGTAGGGCCAGTGAACAAACTTGAAAGATCTTTACATTTAGTTTTTTCAAGAGCTAATTTTGTTATTCTGTTTTTAGTTATTTGGAACTTAATTCCATGCTCTCGCATTTTAGATCTTAAATCATCAAGTTGTGTCATTGTTAAACCTTGATAGTGAGTAACAATAACAGCTTCATTGTTTTTAAACTGACTTTCTATCTCATTGATATAATTTTTTTTTTGTTCCTTGTTCATCATAATTATATAACCTTACCTAACTTAACTTTGTAAGAAACACCCATACTTGAAGTAACAAAAGTATTTTTAATTAAATCACCTTTTAATGTGTTATTCATTTTTTCTTTTTCCAAAGTATCAAGTATTGCTTGATAATTTTTTAATAATTTATCATCACTAAATGATTTTTTTCCAATGCTAACTCCAATATTACCATCCTTATCATTTCTTATTTCAGCTTGACCAGATTTAGCATCTGTTACTGCTTGTTTAATATTTTCAGAGACAGATCCAAGTTTAGGATTGGGCATCAAACCTTTGGGTCCTAAAACTTTTCCAAGTTTGGAAAGTTTTATCATCATTCCAGGTGTACAAATTAATTTTTCAAAATTTAATTCACCACCTTTAATTTTTTCAATTAACTCCTCACTACCAATAATATCAGCACCAGCATCTTTTGCTTCATTGGCTTTAGCATCTTCGCATACTACTGCAACTTTAACTTTTTTTCCTGTACCAGCGGGTAAATTAACAACAGTTCTTATGTTTACTTCACCTTTTTTTTGTTTGTTATTAACTTGAAAGCTTAAGTCAATTGACTCATCGAATTTTGTTGTACAGTTTTTTTTTACTTCAGTTAGTAATTTTTCAATTACCTCCACTGGTAAGTCTTTAGTTTTTTTTGGAAGTTGATTAAATCTTTTCGAAGACATTATTCTTTAACCTCTATACCCATTGATCTGGCTGATCCAGCAATAATCTTAACAGCTTGTTCTAAATCATGGGCATTTAGATCTTTCATTTTTTGAGTAGCTATTTCCTCAGCTTGTTTTTTTGTGATTGATCCAGCAACACTTCTTCCTGGTTCTTTAGATCCACCTTTTAATTTTGCAGCTTCTTTTATAAAGTGCGAAGCAGGTGGTGATTTTATTTCGAAATCAAATTTTTTATCTTTATAAACTGTAATAATAACAGGGATTGGTTTTCCTGCAAAAGCTTTAGTCTTATCATTAAATGCTTTACAAAATTCCATAATATTAATTCCTCTTTGTCCAAGAGCTGGTCCAACTGGAGGTGCAGGGTTTGCTTGACCCCCATTGATTTGTAATTTTATATATCCACTTATTTCTTTTGCCATTAACTTACCTTCTCAACTTGATTATACTCTAAATCTACTGGTGTTGGTCTTCCAAAAATTGATACAGAAACTTTTAGTCTTGATTTTTCTTCATCAATATCTTCAACCATTCCACTAAACGATGCAAAAGGCCCGTCGACTACCTGAACTTTTTCACCAATGCTGTATTCTATACCAGATTTTGGCTGTGCTACACCATCTTTTATTTGGCCTAATATTTTTTCTATTTCTTTATCTGAAACTGGAACCGGGATGCCTTTTGAACCTAAAAAACCACTAACTCTCTTTAAATTCTTAATTAAATGGTAAAGATCATTATCCATTTCACTCTTTATTAATACATAACCTGGAAAATATTTTTTTTTTCTTTGAATTCTTTTCCCTCTTTTAACTTCAGTTACATCATGGGTTGGGACTACTATTTCTTCAATTTTTTCAGAAATCTTAGCTTTTTCTGCTTCTTCTCTGATTAATCCTGCTACTTTATTTTCAAAGTTTGAATGAGACTGAACAATGTACCAATTTTTCATTAAATACTAACCTTTAATAGTGCATCTAAAAAGAACTTTAAAACCTGATCAAGAAGAAGAAAAAAAAGTGACATTATAACAGCCATAGCAAAAACCATTAACGCGCCCTGCACCGTCTCTTTTCCGGTAGGCCAAGAAACTTTAAAAGCTTCTTGTTTAACTTCTTGAATAAATTTTATTGGGTTCTTCATAATATTTTAAGCTTATTGGCAGGAGCGGAGGGACTCGAACCCTCAGCCTCCGGTTTTGGAGACCGGCGCTCTACCAATTGAGCTACACTCCTATAGAGTTTACTCTATAATTTTAGTTACTACTCCAGCACCAACTGTTCTACCACCTTCACGGATAGCAAAATTTAATTTTTCATCCATTGCAATCGGAGTAATTAATGTAACAGTAAATTTAGCATCATCACCTGGCATAACCATTTCTGTACCCGCTGGTAATGTAACTTCACCTGTTACATCAGTTGTTCTAAAATAAAACTGTGGTCTGTATTTAGTAAAGAAAGGAGTATGTCTTCCACCTTCATCTTTTTTAAGTACATATGCCTGAGCTTCGAATTTAGTGTGTGGTTTAATTGAGCCAACTTTACAAAGAACTTGTCCTCTTTCAATGTCAGTTCTTTCAACTCCTCTTAATAAGATACCAACGTTATCACCAGCTTCACCAGAGTCTAAAAGTTTTCTAAACATTTCAACACCAGTACAAACTGATTTCTTTGTATCTCTAATACCAACGATTTCAATTTCTTCACCAGTTTTGATAACTCCAGATTCAACTCTACCAGTTGCTACAGTTCCTCTTCCTGATATTGAAAAAACATCTTCAACAGGCATTAAGAATGG
This sequence comes from Candidatus Pelagibacter sp., assembly GCA_028221385.1. The sequence continues at coordinate 63,248 of JAOIRP010000001.1, read as the reverse complement.
CTTATCAACATCTCTAGCTGGTTGAGGAATAAATTCATCTACTGCTTTCATTAATTCCATAATTGAATTTTTTCCTATTTCATCATCTCTCTTTTCAACAGCAGCTAACGCAGATCCTTTAATGATAGGAGTTTTGTCACCTGGGTATTTGTATGAAGTTAAAAGTTCTCTAATTTCTTCTTCTACAAGTTCGATCATGTCTTTGTCATCAACTTGGTCAACTTTATTTAAGTACACAACAATAGCTGGAATTCCGACTTGTCTTCCTAAAAGAATATGTTCTCTTGTTTGAGGCATTGGACCATCTGCTGCGTTTACAACTAAAATCGCACCATCCATTTGAGCTGCACCTGTAATCATATTTTTTACATAGTCAGCGTGACCTGGGCAGTCAACGTGTGCATAGTGTCTTTTTTCAGTTTCATATTCTACGTGAGCAGTTGAAATTGTAATTCCTCTTTCCTTTTCTTCAGGAGCTTTGTCAATCTGATCGTACGCAACTGCTTTTGCACCACCTGCTTCTGCTAATGTAATTGTGATAGCCGCTGTCAATGTTGTCTTACCGTGGTCAACATGACCAATAGTACCGATGTTACAGTGCGGTTTATTTCTTACAAATTTTTCTTTTGACATTTCTTTTTACCTCAGTTTTTGTTTTTATTAATAATTTTTCTTTCTTGGAGCGGGTAAAGAGAATCGAACTCTTACATCCAGCTTGGAAGGCTAGCGTTCTACCATTGAACTACACCCGCACAACATCAAGAATAACACTCCATTGTTATTAAAAAAATTATTGAATGGTGGAGGGGGAAAGATTCGAACTTTCGAAGACCGAAGTCAACGGGTTTACAGCCCGCCCCATTTGACCGCTCTGGAACCCCTCCTTTTGGGGAAGTGTCCCCTTGTTCAATAAAGCTTCAAACAACAAGCGTTTTATATATTTTTATTATGCAATTGCAACACGAGATTTACTGGGAAAATACAGTAAAATACGTATAAAACTAAGATATATATATGAATAAATCATCATTTTTCATTGTTGGTCAACATGCTGTAATAGAGGCACTTAGAAACCCAAAAAGAAAGGTTTTAAAGGTTTTTTTAACTGAAGAAAGTAAAAAAAATATTCATAGAAAAAATCCAAAAAAAAACATTTTAGAGGGTGTTAAGATTTATTTTAAAACAAAAAAAGAGTTAGACAAGTATACTAATAAAGAACAGCTAATGCATGGTGGGTATGTAGCTGAAATAGAGCACATTCAACAACCGGAGCTTAAAGAATTTATCAAAGGAAAAAATAACTTAACTTTCGTCTGTATTGATGAGGTAACGGATCCAAGAAATATTGGTTCTCTAATACGTAGTGCAGCATCTTTTAATATAGATGGTTTAATAGTTAAAGAGAGACAGTTTCCAGATGATAGTAAACTCATGTATAAATCAGCTAGTGGCTGCATGGAACATTTAAGTATATTTGAGGTGTCAAATATCAATTCAACACTTAAAAATTTAAGAGAAAAAAACTTTTGGGTTTATGGTTTTGATGCTAGTGGAGAGAAAAATTTTACTGAAATTGAATGGGAAGGTAATAATGTACTTTTATTTGGTTCTGAGGGTTTTGGCATGAGAGAGCACACGGGTAAGTATACGGATTTTTTAGTAAGAATAGATATAAACAAAGATATAGAAAGCTTAAATATATCAAATAGTGCAGCTATAGTATTTCATCATTTGGCTTATTTAAAAAAAAATCTTGATTAGTTTAACATTTCTTAATAGAAATCTATTATGCCCTTGTAGCTCAGCTGGTAGAGCAATTGATTTGTAATCAATAGGTCCGCGGTTCGACTCCGTGCGGGGGCACCATCACTCAATAAAATCAACACTAATTATTTTTGCTAGACTAATATTTAATCCAATTTTAAATTTAATTGTGCCAGTATTGTGCCAGTATTGAACCAACATCAAGTGATCACTAAAATTTTTTTATGTTCAAAACCATCTAATCATTCCAATGATACCGGCACTAGCATAAAAGAATTGTAATAATAATATTCCTTTGTGTTTTCCTCGATAAGCCCAGATACCTATTAAAGCTGCTGATAATAATAATAATGAAAAACCAACAAATTCAAGACCAATGTTTAATGCAACAAATAAAGAGTACAAAATTGCTGTCGCAACACCCATCCATTCAAAAAATTTATTGTTCATTTAATTATCTCCATAAACTACTATCAATTTTTTTTATTTTGCATCAACACAGAACTACAGTTCCTAAAAGTTTTTTCATATTAAATATTGTTTATAAATTTCTTCACGTTGAGTTTTTTCCATACCTTTAGTTTTGTCTACAAACTCGTTTCTTAAATCTCTTGTTTTGAAGATATAAAAGCAAACAGTATCTTTGCTATGATAAATGGCTTTTAATTCATCATCAATCTCATTTAATTCTTTTGGAATATCAGCTTTAATGCAAATCATAATAGTTTATTTAAACCCAGAACCACGATCCCTAAAAGTATTTCATTTTCGTTCTTTTAAACATTTAATTCCAATTTTAAAATAAGTATTAGCATTTTCACAAGCAATTAATAACGCTGAATCACTATTTAAAGAAGCAAGAGCTTTCCTCCACATATAAATTCTATTATCGTATCCTCTAAGCCAATGCCTGTCCCACACATTATCTAAAGCCAATACAAATCGTTTAGGATTTTTATTCATTAAATCTAACCATTTTTTTTGAAAATTGTTATTTTTGTCGAAAAGGTTTATCCATCCCATTTGACCACGCCCTGGTTTTCTTTTCATTTGTTCTTCCCTCTCATTATCCGCATGAGAAGTTATAAAGTGAATATTATTTGTCTTACTTATAATAAATTCTGCTTCAGAAAATTCTATTTGAGCCATATGCATTAATAAGAAATTATCATTTGGATATTTTTTACTTAATTTAACTAATTGACTTAATATTTTTTTTGAATCTTCTTCATAATCATTCAACTCTATATGTAAAATTACTGGCTTGTTATCTTTTAGAACAATATCGATAGCTCTTACAATTCTTTTAGAGTTTAAATCATTATTGATACCTTCATACTTTAATTTTTTATGATTATGTGGTGCATGCTGAACAATTATTTCTCCAAACCCTACGTAATTAATATTATTTTTAATTGCTTGTTTTTTTAAATCTTTAATACCTTTGATTGCACGATCTGCAGGTCGGTTCTTTCTATGAAAACCTCTTAATTTTGTTGGAATTAAATAGCGTGTTTTATTTTGAGTTAGTCCCTGAATAGATTTATATCTCTGAGTAGCAGTTTTCCATTTTCCTCTCATAGACAATAAAGTTAAATCTACATCATTTTTGTTTATTATTTTTGATACAGTTTCATTGCTTATTAAATTACCTACTTGACTATGAGCATCAACAAATGTTCCATTATAAACACTATCTGCATAAGCATTTCCGCTCAACAATAAACCCAGAACGATGATCGATAGAAGTTTTTTCATCTTCAAAACACTACCACTGTGCCCAGATTGTGACCAGACTAAATATATTTCAAGATTATTGTTGCAAACAAATGTTTATTTAAACTTTAGCAATTGATTTGTAATCAATAGGTCCGCGGTTTGACTCCGTGCGGGGGCACCAGATAACAGAACGCCCCTTCACACAATTCCTTATTTTAACCATCATATAATTCACATATAAAACTTACTGAGGAAAATCGTTTGTATCTAAACGAGGTAAGGTCAATGGGTTATCAATTCCTAAATTAGCTTTGCGCACCTCGGTTGTGATGCCAATTAAAGCGCCTAGTTCTTTTAATAATGAGAGGGTTGTATTGTTGTACGCACCATATGGATAGCACATAATCCAATTTGAAGTCGGCGCACCAACTTCCTCTAAAAATTGCACAGAAGATGAAATATCAACTTTTTGCTTTTGAGAACTAATCCGATCAAGCCAGTAATGCATCGAGCCATGACTGCCAACATACATGCCACTAGAGACAAGCTTTCGAACTTCGTCAATATTCATATAAAGTCTACTAGAAAATTTAGCCTCTGGTATTCCAACAATTTTCTCAAACAAGATTGATACAATTTCATTTCTTATTTGTTCAGGTAGTACATGCTGAAGCATTCGTTTGATAAATATCGTATCTGCATTATCAAATCTATTGGCAACACCATACTCCTTATAATATGCATGAATTTGCTCATTCGTCATACCAAACTGCAGACATAGATCGTTTAAATCAGCAACTAGTTTATTATTGTCATCGGAACAGCTCAAAATATGATGAATTGAATTTACGTCCAAAACCTTATTCTCTTTAATCGCCACCCTTGGTGGGAAGAAAGCACCACTTAAATTGCGGTTGATTAACTCTGGTAACACGTATTGATAATGGTCTTTATATCCATCATCAAAAGTAAGCCAACATGCTTTGGGTGGTAGCTTCTTATTTTTAATAATCTTATCTATTACCTGTTCGCTTGAAACTATCGAATAATTATTCTCCAAGAAATCTAACTGTCTTTTGAATCCTTCTATTTCAAGACCCTTTATACCAGGAAATTCACTACCAATAATTGGTCGAATGTAATGGTACATAACAATCGTAAGGTCAGTCATTCGCTATACTCTCTCCTTATTCTTGGATTGTCCTGGTCTCCATCACCTTTAAATAAGTAAGTTGGCTGATTATCAGTAGTGAAAAAATGGATATCAATATTCTTTTGTTCAAAAGGTGAAAAATAATCTGGAATAGTAATTTTTTGAGAATCTGAAATTAACTCATAATTTCCTTTTGTTAAAAGATTCATATCAAGATTCGAGGCGTAAACATCAATATATTCATAGCATGATTTGTTTAGAGTGCTTACAAACTCATTTATAATTCTAGAGATGTTGTTATTTTCAGCAAACACATCTATTATTCTTAATGCTCTACCACTCAAATGCTGAACCTCTCTCGAAACAACTAATCCTAAATAAAAATTTTTTTCATATACCTCGTGAAAAGTATAAAAAAAATAAGGATGTTTTACATATCTTTTCAAAATATAATTTTTTGACTTATGAGGTTTTTTCTCTTTATATCCACTTAATTTTATTAATTTTTCTAATGATAACTCAACTGATTTGGTTTTTTTAAAATTCCAAGAATCACTACATACAAAAAATTTTTTTTTCAAAGGTGGGATTGCAATTGAAAAGGTTTTACACTCTGTATTGAAGGCAGCGAAGTGTACAAGTTTGCCTGTTTGAAACCCCATAAACTTATAAACTCCAATAGTTTTTTTGTTAATTCCCACACAAAACATTGATCTGTGTTTTATATTATCTCTTAAATATTCAATTAGCTTTATTCCTAAAACTGGATCTGACAAGTTGGGTTTCACTTTCCAAAGAGCTAAAGCAATATCTTGTTCACTTTTTTCTGGATCATACTGCATATAACCAAGCACTCCAACAATTCTATTGTTAGTATCCAATGCAAGAACAAATTGAAGGTTATCTTTATGTTTATACTGAAAATCAAAAAACATTTGATCGTTAGATAGAATATGATTTTTTGCCCAATAATTCTCAATAAAAGACATTATTTCTTCTTTGTCGATATATTTAGCAAATCTTACTTTAAAAGAACTACTCATTTTTTATGCTCTTGTACAAGATATACAAAGTCTTGTACTGACTTTACTGTCTGGATATCTTCTAGTTTAAATTTAATCCCAAACTCATCCTCTAGTGCAACAATTATATTGACCGTAGCAACAGAATCCCACTCATCAATATCTGAAGAGTTAGAACTAAGGTTAACTGTTCCCTTTTTAACATCAAGAATATCTTCAAATATTTCAATAATCGTTGAAACACTCATTATAATTTTTCTAGGACAATATTAGGGTTATTGGGAATAGAGTACTTTTCAAGATCAATTTCAAAAATTTTTGACCCCTCATTTTCTCTTACTAATAAAAATCCCATTTCCTCATATAGTTTGGAGACAATATGATTTTTTTTTGTTGGCATATATCTACCTCTCACTGTTTTGATATCTCTATTTTTTGCTTCTTTTAGGAAGCTGTATAAAAGTGAATGTTCTAGAGTTCTTTTGAAAACTCGGCAGCTCATAAGCCAAAGATCAATTTCAACTTCGCTACCCAAGATAGTTCCCTGAATAAGAGAGACAAGACCATTATCTCCAAACTTATCTAATAACCTGGCGTAAAGAGAAATTTTATTTTTTTCCACCATAGTTTTTTCGACTTCCTGTAAAGACATTCTTTTCGTAGTTAAATTAAACTGATTTGTTTTATTAATAAGTTGAGAAATCCTTGAAAGATAAATGTTTTTATAGGGAGCAATTTCAGCCTTCATTTTCAACGATTTTAAATATTCATCATAATTTTTAAAAGTAGACAAAAACTGTTCTCTTTTCTGATTGCTTTTATAGTATTCGTTTCTTTTCATGTCTTCAGATGAAAGAGAGGTCGTGGTAAATAAATCAGCGCCATCTAAGATTGCTCTGTAGTAAACCACGTCATCACCAATCTCAGGAACTGAAACAAGTGATCCAAATTCTTTTCTAACAATATCTCTCTCGACTGGATTGTCATCAATAAAGACCAAACTATCTAAACCTATATTGATCTCATCTGCAATTTCATGAATATTTTTACTTTTTGGATCCCAATTTGCCTTAAAAGAGGTAAAATCTTCAAATTTCAAAATTGAGTCTGGATGATCAAAACCACTTTTAGCAGTATCAAATTCATTTTTAGAACAGACAGCCAATATAACTCCACGGTCCTTGAGTTCTTTAATGTACAAATGAAAATCTAAATATGCTTGACCGATGCTAGTATCCCTCCCTAGATCTATCCCTTCTTTTCCAACGTCACCAATAACTCCTCCCCAGAGTGTATTATCAAGATCGAGAACAAGACATTTTTTACTTTTACCACGAAGCGAATTAATAATTTTGCTTATAGTATAACTTAAATGTGTAATAGCATTATAGCTAAGTGAATATTTAGAGGTTAACCATAGCGAGTAATCTTTCCATGAGTCAAGTCCCATTTTTGATGAAAGATAAAATCGGTCAATTATGTTAAGATATGATAATTTATTAGCCTCCTCTGCTATCATTTGATTTAACAAAGTGATAGTTTGAGAGGAGCCCGTAGTTGATGTTAAGCTAAAATTACCTAAAGAACGAACTACTGGCATTTCAAAATTGTCTTGGATTACAGAACAATTAAGATTTGTATTAAGTTTCTCCCAAACCTTCTGCATTTTATTTAATTCCGTCTCTGCTTTCTCTTTACTCAATATGTTAGATTTATTTAGTTCATCAATACTTTCTGGGGAAACATGAAGATAAACAATATCAGCTTTAAAATTGAAAAGTGCTTCATCATCAAACATTACAACATTGTAATGCTGACCATAATCACACGTATAAAAAGTTGGTTTAAAACCTGATTTTAAAAGAAATAATTCAAGCTGTTCTATAACTTCAAAGGTAGTAGTAGCTCCTAATACTGCAATTTTAATATTAACCAAGCTTTCATTTTCTAAAAAATGTCTTTTTAAAATTTTCTTTTTTCTCAAAATTTTACTTACATCAAAAGGATATTCGAGTACTTCAAACACAAACATTCTCCATAGTAAAAACACAAAAGTTAACTTTTGACTGAAATTTTTTTTTAAACATTACTGCATAGGAAAAAATATCTTTCTTAAATTTAATCATATTTATTTCACACTCCAACATCAGAATATTAATTACAACATAATATCTTTTGCCAGTTAGTTTTTTGGAAATACAGTCAGTTTGATCAATGCAAGAAAAATAAATAAATTTTTCTTTGGTTGTGCCAAAAAGTTTACAAATTTTTTCCTGGTTAAATACTGATTGAATGGTACCCATTCGATAATCTATAATTTTTATATTTATTAAATTTTCCATATTTATTTATTAAAGTTTAAAATCTAAATAACTATATACTTATTTAACTTTCTCTTTGATATGTTTTTTTAGGTTGCACTCTAATGAATGAAAGCCTTTAAGATTTCTTCTGGCTAGATAATCTTTAATAACTATATCCACAACTTTTACTGGAGAGAGAGCAACATCGCTAGCTATGTTGTTATTTGTTTGATCAGTATGCATTTTAGGTAGTCTAAAATTCAAAATAGTTAATTGAGGATAATTCTTACTGAATTTTTTAAGATCATTTTCTATGGCTTTTTTTGCATCATAATAGTGAGCAAACCCTTCCGGTTTCTCATCTATATATGTTGTTGAAACATTTATAATAGTAGCGTCTGCAGCTAAATAATTTTTAAATTGTTGGATGTCGCTCATTGTGAGTTTGTAAAAATGATCAAACTCATCTTGAAACTCAGATTTTGACAGTTCTGAAGGGTCTATTCGTCTAATGTTTGGCGCAGCATTAAGAACTAGACAGTTCAACTTCTTTCCTTTCAGCTCATCAGATAATTTTATGTTATTATCTAGCTTTAAAGCTCTAAATGACTTGCCTTTTGATTGAATAAATTCTTCAATTCTTTTTGCAGTCATTTTATTTTTAAAATAAGAAGCAAAACAGGTAGCATTTTTAGAGGCAAACATTTGAGAAAAAACACTTCCAACCCCACGTGTTCCACCAGTGATAAAACAAACTTGATCTTTAAGCAGGGAATTATTTTTACCGTTAAAAATAAAATCATTCAAATGATCTACAGGTTCAGGCCTAGAAAATGAAGTCATCGTGATCGATGAACCAGATGCAGATTTAAAACAGGATTTATATCTTTTTAATAAATCATGAACTTCATTTGTTTCGTATTTAAAGTTCAGATTATTTTCTTTTATTTGTAAATTAAGTTGTGTGTAAATGGCTTGCCGCCCTGGAGCCACCATACCAACCCAATAACTGCTCCAGGCCAAAATTTTCAATAACCACAGATGAATGTTTTCAAGCCCAGGATAATTTTTAAAAAGTTCTAGTTTTGTAGTATCGTCGGGTAAAGTATTCCAGCACGGGTTTTTATCTAGCAGGCTATGTACACCATCAGAATTTAGTGAAAAATTTGCAGATTTTTGTTTTTCATCTTTAATTGTCTCAAATTTAACTACCGTATAAATAGACTTACCCCTGAAAATTTTAAGAATATTCTTATTACCATCCAATTCAATTGAGAACTTATAAATTTTATTTAATATTAATGGTTTTTTGAAATCTACCTTGAAAGAAGTGAGGTCAGTTTTTTTTAATTTACTTTTTGAAAGTAAGAAGAAAGTGCTTGCTACTCCATAAAGCACTCGTTCTGAAAAAGGAGTTCTTGATGTATAATTAGCATCGATGTGTAGTGGATTTTCATCCTTGGAATAATAACGAAACGACTGAAGGTGTTTTTCTGTAAACAGAACTGAGCCATTTTCTATCAAGTTTTCATTCCTATCTTTTTTTATTTTTTCTTTGCTCCAGCACAAAAAATCATCATACAGATTTTAAAGAAGGTTGAAAAGCACATTTTTTTACGTCTGGTGCTGTGTGTTTTAATTAAACAAAAATATTTGCACAGCGCCTCACTATACCAGTCCGCCACACAATCAGGTATCTATGAGAAGGAGTGATTGTCCCTGATCCGCGTTCAAAACTGCGCTATTCTTGGTCCTTTATGAATTGAATAACATTTACGGCATATTGGACCTGTGTTTAGGTTGCCCTCTCCAAACTCCATAGTTATTCTAGCTTGTACTTGTTCATGATCCCCACAGTTGATGCAACGGTCTATGACTGGTTTGCAGTAACTCAAGTAATCATATTTTTTTTGAAATAATTTTTGCATAATTTTTTTGTAAAATAATTTTATTATATTTTTTTAAAAAGGGATTAATTTAAATGATCTTATTCACTGATATCTATTTTGACGTCACTAGCTCTATGAAACAGACTATATAAGCCTAGATATAAGTTACATCTACCACATAGGGAAACATCGTTTTTAAGAGTCCATAGCTCAACAGAGATTGACTCGGCACCACTATCGAGTCCCATTCGAACTTGGAGAATGAACGGAGCAACAGCGACGTTCTTAGGAGCTCCGACAGAAAAAATATAACTCCAACGAGTCATTTGCTTATAATAAATACAAAATAAAACCCACATAAAGACTCATCTATTTAATAATGTTTGAATATTTTCTTTATCAAACAAATATCAATAAACATTGGTAACTGGAGGTTTCATATTCTGCTCTGTAGTCGATGTGTAGTAGAAATATATATTAGGGATTCACACTGTAGTAAAAGTGTTGTATGGTCTAGCAAGTAAAGGAAAAAAATTTTGGATCTATAAATTTGTAATCAATAGGTCCGCGGTTCGACTCCGTGCGAGGGCACCATCACTATAGCTTTTGACACCAAAATTGGTACATCCTAGTGAAAGCCCTAGGATTGCTTTTTTCGTATTGATGCCACAGTGCTAAATCATAGATATCCGCTTCTTCCCCGTGAAGCTTTCTAAAATTTAAGATAGTGTCTTTATTGTCAAATCCGCAGAACTTTAGCCCTAACTCGTTGATACAGTTTTTAATTTGTAAGAGTGTAAAACGATGCTCTTGCACGTGAAATATTAAGTCTCTCAACATACTGAGACTAAAAAAATCACCCCACTTAGTTAACAGCTGATGATTCTTATCATTTGATTCTGCTAGTGATCGCCTGAATTTTCTGATGTCAACATCAGATGTACCCACTTTATGTAATGTGATTTCTTTTCGAACCTCCACAATAGGGTGTCGAGCCAACTCACTATATAAACCTATCATTATCAAGCCACCAGGTTTCAAGAGATCCGTTAGAACTCTCCATCCGGCCATGGGCTCATTCATATGATGAAGAACTCCCACACTTTCAATGATGTCAAATTCTTGGTCCAGCTGATCTAGTTTTAAGATATCTGCTTGTAAATATTCTAGATTAGTAATTCCAAGCTCAGCCGTCTTCCTTTTAGCGTAAGCGAGACTGGCAAGACTTAAATCCACAGCGGTGACTTGGCAGTCAAAAAAACGAGAGGCTGTTACTATCGAATGCTGTCCTGTACCACAACCAGCAATAAGTATAGTTGGAGCAATTATTTTTTTAATACTTTCGGAATAGAGATGAAGATTTGCTTCAGCACAAATCTCAGAGATTGATTTCGCCTTTGTTGTTTTTAATGTTTTAACCCATCTTGGATAAGGGTTTTCTTCATACTGCAATCTTACTTTGCAAGAAACATCGTCTGATATTTCTCCCAACATAGGAATTTCTGCTGCTATTGCTCTCTCAGTATAAGGCTCTTCAATCAGTCGCAACTTTACCTCTTCTAAATGATCGAGCACCTCTAGCTTTTGGCACCAATTGTATTGATGTAAAGGGCGATAAGATGCCAGACACAAAATTCTTTTGGTTTCTGGCTGTTCTGATTTCTCAATTGTTTGCATAATCTCAGCTTCTAAGCTCTTAATCAATTCAGTCTCTTCGTCTTTTTCAAAGTAGACATATTCATTAGTAAAACAGTGAAGAGAAAGAGTAGATAAAAAATAGATGAATTCAGGAGATGCCTCGATATTATCCAGATTCGTAAGAAGTAAACTTCGCATATTCACAAAGAATCCTTCAAACTGAAGATCAGGAACTGAGCATACACGCATCAGATAATGAAGAAGCGTAAGTTTATCTAAACTACCAATTATGGAATTTGCCTCTTTGAGGCTCGTAGCAAAATTTTTTTCAAGCAGTAAATTCTTGATTAGAGGATCATGCTTTAAGAGACTTAAAATGCTGGGAGCCAAATCTATAGGACGTGCAAAATTCCCAGTGCTTAACAGTCGAATGAAAAGTGGGTAGAGCTTAACGTTTGGTGAATTGAACCTAACTTTTTTGATAACTATACCGAGATTTTCATAGGCATCGGTGAAATCTGGGTTTAAATTTATTGCTTGTATGTAAGCAGAGCATGCTTCAGTAAATTTTTTATGTTTTTGAAGTATGACACCCAAGTTGTTGTGGGCTTCGGCTAAATCAGGTTTTAATTCTATTGCTTGCCTCAAGCTTGTTTCAGCTTCTTCTAATCTACTCTGTTCTAGCAGTATAATAGCCAAATTGTTGTGGGCTTTAGCATCCTGTGGATCTAATTGCACAGATTTTTGACAGACAATTAACGATTCACTTATTCTACCTTTTTGTTTGAGTATAGCTCCAAGTACTTTCCAGGCAAATGGATGTTTGGGAAACTCTTCAGTAATGGATACTGATAGTTTTTCAGCATCAACATATTGTCTGTCTTGATAGAGCTTTATGAGACTATTTAATTGTTGTTGGGATGGTTTTGAAAAATTAACATGGATTTTTTTCATATCAATTAAATTTTGCCTCTACATCTCCAAATTCAGATGAAGAAACTTTAATTAATGTATTATAATTAATAGGAACTGGAAAACCATACGCACCAGTTAAAATTAAATCATCTTTTTTTAATACATTAGTGATTTTTTCTTGCTCTTTAACTAGCCACTCTACTTCAGATAACATGTCATTCGGCCATTTTTTATCTGTCCATATATCCACCGTTTCATTATTATAAATAAGTTTTAGATCTGTTATTTTTTTTTCTTTTGAAAGTTTGTTTTCAGGTCCCAAAATAACTCCAGCGTGTAACGCATTATTTGCAAGTAGTTCTGCACCATAAGGCTCATCACCATTAAAAACTAAATTATGAATTTCTATTAAGGGAAAAATTGACTCTATTGAGTCTAGTATATAATCATAAGAAACAAGCTTAGGGTCAATATCGCGATTTAACTTTACACCAAACTCCGCTTCCATAGCAGGATTTGAATAATCTTTTTTTTTTAATTCGACCCCACTTTCATATAATTCACTTTTCCAAAGCGTACCCCAAGCAGGTTGAATAAAGCCCATTTTTTTTTGTGTTTCTTTAGCAACACAACCAATTTTATAACCCATAACTTTTTCGCCTCTACGAATTCTTGATTTAGTAACTTTTGACTGTATGAGTAACGCATCATTATTGCTTAATCTTATTTTTGTTTTAAAAATGGAACTAGGATTATTGTTATCATAATCTTTTAAAATTTTATTCGCGTATTGATCTAATTCTTTTAGTGTTAATTTTTTCATATTAAAAATTTTAAATTATCTATGGCAACAAATCAAAAGAAATTATAATTCTATTTGTATCAGTAGTGAATGGAATGGTTCTATGATGAAGTATAGATGGAAAAAATACGATATCACCCTCCTTTGGTTGATGGATAATTTTTGGTGATTTGGAGTCTGAATAATTCTGCGCGTTTAAACTAAATTCAATAGCACCTTCATTTTTTTCAAGTGACGGAACAACCTTTAAATATATAACACCGCTAAGCCAGCCTGAAGGATGAATGTGTGGATCTTGATACCCTTGTTGTTTTAAAATAACGTGCCAACCAAATAAATCTTTTTTTAAAGGCCACTTTTTAATGAACAAACAAGACTTATCTTTAAATTTTAGATTATATTTTTGAAGTTCATTAATTATAATCTTTTGTAATTCTTTTACCTTTCCTTTGGGATTCAAAAACAAATTTTTAGTAGACTGAAATCCCTTTATGGTAGTTTTATTAGATGGCTCCCAACTAGCATTGATATGTTTTAATTCATCAATCAAATCATCAATAAATTTATTTAGATCTTTTAAATGTGATGAAAGGTTAGAAAAGTATAAAAATTCTAATGGTTTTTTACAAAAATTATTTTTTGTTTCTTTTTTTTCTTTATAGGCAATAAATGAGGAAAATGCTGCAACCCTTAAATTTTTTTCATCTAATTTGGAGTTCTTTTCTATTCTTTGATATATTTCATCAATACTTCCTAAATTGTATAAAGTAATTAGCGCTCTTGCTCTAGATTCTGAAGTATTACAATTGTCAAAGTCATTTAACGCTTGGTCAAATTTTTCATTTAAAAAAAAGATTTGTCCTCTACCCAATAAAGCTGGTTTATAGTTAGGCTTTAATTTTAATATATAATCATAACATTTAAGCGCCTCGTTTAATCTACCTAGATATTTGAGTAAATTTCCTAGATTATAATATGCAGGGACAAAATTTAATTTTAATTCTATACATTTTTTTAGACTTTTTTCTGCATCTTGAAAGTTATTGTTTTCAGACTGAATGTTAGCAAGATTAATGTAAGCTTCGATAAAGTTAGGTTTTAATTCAATACACTTTTTTAGATTAATTTCTGCTTCTTCTAAATTTCCCATTTCCTTAAAAGTATTACCCAAATTATATATGGCTATTATAAAACCAGGTTTTAATGTGATTGCTTTTTTTAAGCTGAAAATAGCCTCTTTATATTTTCCTAGTTTTTGAAGCACCAGACCAATATTATTATGAGCTTCGTGATCATTATTGTCTAATGCTAAAGATTTTTTGTGCATCTTTAATGAATTATCTAGCTTTCCTTGTTGTTCATAAATTGAGCCTAAGATTTGAAAACTAAGATTGTGTTTTGGGTTTTTCTTTAGAATTAATAAAGCTAGATTCTGAGATATATCAAATTTACCCTTTTGGTAATTTTCTATCATTTGATTTATTATATTTTTTAAAAAATCATCTATTGGTAATTTCATTAAAATTTCAAAAATCCTTTTTATAAAAGAAAGTATAGCCTTTTATTTCTTTGCAATTATTACTACTTTTACCTTCTACTTTACAATTATCAGTTTTAGTAAAAACTGTGTCTTTGCTTTTTTTAAGTTTATAAAAATCTGGTTGAATTCTGTATGTTGGTGACTTAATAAAGTTATAATTATAATTCTCTACTTCATTATTAATTCTGTTAATATTTCGAGAAGCAAAAATTATTATTGATATAATGATTAATAAATTAATTTGTCTTTGATAATTAGTAAATTTAAATTTCTGACCACTTAGTAATATTGCAGTCGGAATAAAGAAAGATAGAGCAAAAAGATGATAACCACCATAACGAAGTGCTGGATGGTTATAAAACCATTCAAAAAAATAAATAATAAGAGCAATAAAAATTACATTAAATTCTTTAGGATATTTAAATATAATTTTTCTTGGTCTTAATATTATAATAGCAATTATAATAATTGTTGTTAGGCCCAGGGTGGCATCAGATACTTTATTAAAGAAATAATTGTCAAACCAATTATGTACCCAATTAAATCCTTGGATATAATAATCAGGGTTATCAACTCTATGATTAGGGTTTGCACCAGACTTTGACCAAAGTTCATACCAATTCATGGCTATTTCAATTCTAGAAATATCCATGGCCCAAAATGCAGTTTCAAAACATGTAGATACAACGGGATATACCAAACAACCGGTATAAGCGATATTATAGAAAAAAATTAACAAGCAAAATGTAATCGATAAATAAATAATTTTATATTCATTCATAAACACAAATATTTTTTTTATAGAAAAAAATTTCAAATAAATAATAAAAAATAAAAAAGCATAAATTGCATAGAAAGATTTAATGCTCACAACTAAAGTTAATAAAATTATAAAATTTTCAAACTTAATACAGTCTAAAACTTTATTTTCTAGGATTTGAAACATCAATAAAATGATAAGAAATATCATAATTATTGCTGATCTATCTGTGCCATGCTCTGCTAATCTATAAAAAAATACATTTATAAATATAAATATAAACAGACTTAAAAATTTAACAAAGTTTAGGTTTTTCTCTTTATCGATTTGATAAATATTTTTAATTAAAATCATATTTATAAAAATTAAAATTGATGCAGGGCCAATAAAATAAAAATAGTCGCCAGTAAATGGTAATTTAAATAGTGAATGAAAAAAAAATAAAGAGGAAACATGATTATAGGCTAAATCAAAATTACCCAATCCAAACTCTACTTTATTTAAAGTGATATTGTGTATGAAACTCAAATGATAGTATGGAAAATCGTCATGATTTTTAAAATAAAAAATAGCAAATAATGAAATTACTATAAAAAATAATAAAAGTTTTATGTCGAAATCTTTTTTTATTTTCTTAATTGTGAATATGTATTTTACAAAAAAGAAAAGGCCTAAAAAAATAACAATATAATTATGAATAAAACTATGAGGTAAAATTAAATTAGTTAAATAAGATATTAATGTAAGGATAAAAATTCCATAAATGCCAACATAACCAATATTTGCATTTTTATTATATGTCGAAATATTGTTTGAAAAAAAATACCCATAACCAATTATTGAAGACAATAATAATAAATATATTCCAATAAATGAGATAATTGGCATTTAATTAATTTGTTTCATTTCTTAATTGTTCAATTTTTATTTTTTTTTGAAGACTTCTACTTTTATCGTAAAGAAGATTAAATTTTATTCTTTTATTAGTTTTTATTGTAATTGTTTTTGCATTTCTTACCTCGTAATTATCAGCTACAGCACTGATTGGTCTTTTACCAGGATTTAGATTGTTAATAATAATTTTAATTCCATCACTCACAACTTTGCCTTTCC
The DNA here is from genome assembly GCA_028221385.1 of Candidatus Pelagibacter sp. Next base: position 46,630 of record JAOIRP010000001.1, on the reverse strand, counting down.
ATCTTCTTGGTCGAAAAGGGCTGATAGGAGCAATTGATAATTTTTTTGAATTTAAACTCAAAATTGGACCATGAACTGAAAGATTATAAGCTGTACTTCCTGCGGGGGTGGACACCAAAATACCATCAGAGACTAATTTTTTTATAATTTGTTTTTGTCCACATTTAATTGAAAGTGATGCTGCTTGTCTACTTTGTCTTAATATAGAAACTTCATTTATCGCCAGTGATCTTTTAATTTGATTTTGTTTATTTTTAACAATCATTTCTAAGGGTGATATTGAAATCATATTTGTTTTGGAAAGGCTTTTGATAATATTTTTTGAAGAAAATTTATTCATAAGAAAACCATAATTGCCTGAATTAATACCATAGAAAAATTTAATCATTTTTTTATTTTTTTTTAAAGTTTGAAGCATGAAACCGTCTCCACCAATAACTATTATTAAATTTGGTTTATTAAATTTATGAGAATTAATTTTCTTAATTAAAAGTGATTTAATTTTTTGTGATTTTTTATTTTTATCGGAAATGATTTGAATCTTTTTCATTAGTGGTGCCCTCGGCCAGACTCGAACTGGCACTCCGCAAGCGGCAAGGATTTTAAGTCCTTTGTGTCTACCAATTTCACCACGAGGGCATAGTGTAAAAAGTCTTGGAATTGCATTGTTATTTATATGTATAGCATAAAAGACTCAACTGAAAAAAGTTATTTATCTCCCCAGACCCTAGAGAGACCCTAGTATGGCATTCTTTAGGTAAGCAAGAACAACGAAAATAGAAACGTGCAGCGTTGAATTCTTAAAACAAAAAACATAGGTTTTATTATGATTATGAGTCTAAAATTAAATACCGATAGTTGTTGTTTTGTTCACGTTTAAAGACTCGTCAATGCTGTTGCATTGATTCGTCTGGATCCACCAAGAGGGATCCTAAACAGATCTCAATATACGTTGATCTCTGTAAGCCCTATCACCCTTTCTCAAACGGGACTCCTAATAGTTTATCCTTTAGAGTTAGATCTACTCATCTAGGGTCGTGATTTTTGATTTCTGTTTTAAGTACCTAACCCAAAAAATATTATAAAAAAATTTTCTAGAAAAAATATTTGAAATGAAACCTGGCCCCAATGAATTTGATATGAGCGTATCTCTTTGAGACCAGGGGATTATTACTAATGATACATATAATAACAGATCAGGAAACACGGCCAAGGAATTTCAGGTTAGGCAACACGGGGGAATTAAACGTTAATAAAGGTTAACTTTGATAGCCTCTTGATCAGCTTCAAAACTTTTTCAAAGTGAGCTATGTGGTAATTATTTCAGGTAAACATAACTTTTATACTGTCAGGGGTTAGCTTATTGTTCCGTTGAGTTGTCTAGACTAGGTGAATTAAATAATTGTTGTTTAATAGGAGCTGCCTAGCCTACTAACCTGAATAACCTAATTAATAAAACTACTGTGTGATGAAACAGAAAAAAAAATAAATTCAGTTCATAGTTCTAGAGCTGCCCAGGTTAGCAGCATAGACAATTAATCCTCTTTCTCTATCAGCTCAAAGAAGTGATCTAGTGTTATTACGGCCAGGGGTTTTTGTTTGTTCATCTTTATAATCAACAATGGTGTTCTATGGTTATGACCATTTGATTGTTTGAATTTTTTATATATTCCTCTGTATTGTTCTGTATTGGTACATTCAGTTGAATATGGAAATACTCTTTTAGCAGTTATTGTTAGCAGCTTTATATCCTCTCCGTTCTCCCCTACTGTTGAAGTTCTTACATCATCTGGAGCCAATCTAAACGTTTTAACAATCCTATCTTTTACCAAATTCTGTAAGTATCTGGCTTTGTTTTGTCTACTCTTGTTTTTCATATTAGTAGTTGTGCTCCCTATATGTGTCTATTGGTCTGTAATATTCTTCTGCGATTTGTTGTGGATCAAGGTTCACAAGTTCATCTAATTTGTTCAACAGATAAAGAGTTGGTTTTTTAATTTGATATTCTACTTTTGTCTCGTGATCAGGGTTGTTTGCATTAGAATAATTATGTGCAAAATTTTCTGGATTATAGCTTCTAACTTTAATTCTGCATTGACCAAGATTCCTGGCCCCAATCTGTTCTAGAGCATTTGAAACATCATTAATTCTAGCTCTACCAAGTAGGTTATTATTCCTTAACCATTCAAACAATTCAGTAGATCCAATGACATCAATTTCTTTACCACTTGATGTCAGAAATGGAGTTTGTTTCTCTTCAAATCTTTTTCTAATTAATGCAGTTAATGGGTGTTCGCCAGCCGTTGACATTTGACCGAGGAAAGGTGTTTTTGGTGCAATAGCATTTGGATCAAATTTAGGTGAGATCTCTCTGTTTAATAATTCATAAAGTATTGCTGCTGCTCCCCCGTCATCTAGCCATTTGTGGATCTTTGTATAAAACTCTTGGTTAGCTCTTGGACGTTCAGTAATATAAACCCAATATCTAACTTCGTTTGGTTTCAACGCTAAAGCATTTTTATTGTTAGAAAATAAAATATAGTTCGCACAAGTTTTAACAATTCTATAATCTTTGTATAACTCTCTGCTGCTAACTTCTTTCTCTGTAATTATTCTTTTAAGATCATTTAATAAAGATCTCCCCTCTGAAAAATCTCCAACCGATTGCATTTCATCAATCAAAACCATTTGAGCTTTTTGAGTATAACCTTTTGATTTATCTAAAGCCTGGAGTACATCTATTGCTAAAGAGTTTGTTCCATAGATTTCTCCGATCATTCTCCAAAGAGTTCCTTTACCGAATTGATATGATGTACTAACTATGATTAATGCGTGTCTAATCTTTGCACCAGGATTCTTTAACGGATAAGAAACATAATCTAAAAAGTGATTAATATAATCTTTATCATTATTAAATACGTGATTTAAAAGTTCATACAATAAGCTCACGTCCCCTTTTTCAGCCACCAGGTTATGTGGTTGATAAGAATTTAAGTATTTGTTTCCGTTAACTTCTATAATTGGTTTGTCTTTGTCATATTGTTTTGGATCATATAACCAATTTTCTACGACTAGCCCGTGAGGGTGTTTCTGTAAATATGTTGCTGCACTATCATTCTTACCAAAATAAATTCCGTAAGTGTGATTGATTGCTGCCTTTGGATAATCATTTTTAGTTTGCAAATCATAAAAACGATCTGTTTCTTTTAGATAAATAACATTCTTTACAATCTTCTCTTTTGCAATTTCTGGATCATCTATTCCTAATTTAACTCTAGCTCTATCTAATTTAGATCTAAAATAATCTGGAGTTGTTCCTGTCTTTTCTAAATCTAACTTTAAACAAGACATCATAATAGATTGGTCTGATTGAATTCTACTACCAACCATTTTCCCAATAGCTAAAGTGACAAGATCATCAAAGTAGCTGCTCTCATCATCAAGGCTCATTTTCTCTTTTTTAATCTTGGCCAAGATTTCTCTTGCAGTTAATTTTTTTATTTCTGGATCATTCATCGACCCAAGATCAAAATTATCTGGGATCTCTTCCGTTGGATTAACTAGGTCATCTGCATAAAATCTCTTAAATACATCTTCCTCTAGTTCATTCTCTTCAAGTCTTTTAATAAAGATCTCTGGTTTGATTTGAATAATCCTATTATCTCTAACAATAATCCCAGTTGATGTTATTGAGTTTGAATTAAAGTAGTTTCTATATGGAAGTTTAATTCCATTTCCGATCTGTCCTTTTTCAAGTTTTATTTGTTTAGGAAATACTTCTGGAATAGTTTTTAAATGTGGGAGTTTAGCAGCTACCGATAAAAGATAATTTCTCATTCCTTTAGCTAAAATTCTTTTACTTGATTGACAGTATAAGTGAAGTCCTTTGCTTTCCGACCAGGCTGCAACTAACTTATATTCTGTGGCAGCGTTTATAATCTCCATCTGCTGCTCTAATGTTAGATCGTATATATCAATATCTATCGCACCCCAGAAACATTTGTCTTTATCTATAATTGGTATTGGTACCAGGCCAACTTCTGTTTTTAAATGATTGCTATAATTTTGATGAGTAAGTTCTCTGAAAATTCTTTCATATTCAAATTTTCTTTTACCAACTAACGGCTGCTCTTTTTTTAAGGTTGCCTTGCTTCCGTTTATTGCGAAAAATCTTTCTTTGAATTGTTCTACAACTTGTGTTTGTTCCATATAGTAATATCCTTTGGTTTAGTTTGCTCTTGCTCTAGGTTTTTATTTGATAAAATTTCAATAGTTTGTGGGACAGATAATTTAGTTCCTTTAACTATTGTTGCTGATAGATCTCTCAACTTCTCTCGGAGATCTTTCTTTATTGCGATTGATGTATATTTATTATTCATTTAGTTATTTGTTCTCTCTGGGAAAAATTGTTCAGATAAATTCTTATGTTGTTGAGATTTTATGATGTCCTGGAGTCTATGAATCTCTTCATTCCTCTCATAGATCTTCTCTTGTAATGTGTTGATTTTGCTGTTCTTATTACCAATCTCTGCCCATAACTCCTCTATGTGATTAACTTGCTTTCCCGCAACGTCTGTTAACCTATCAACGGAAGAGGTCATTTGTTCAAGTTGGTATTTAATTTCGTATTTGTTCATTATAATTTAACTCCACCCATAAGACCTGCGAGACCAGAGTTTTGCTCTCTTAACTTTCGCTCTTTGTCTTGTCTCACCATTTCTTGGAAACGGATTTCAGCTTCAATTTCTTTTGGTGTTTTTGTTATTGGTTTAATTCTCTCAAGGTCTAGTTTTGGAATATCAGGGAAAACAACAGGAGTAGTTTTTTTTACTTTAATAAATGGTTTAGGTTTACCCAGGTTGTCTATAATGTTTTCAAATAGTTTAGGTTTATTGAATCTAGCCTTTAGGTCTTTTGTTTTTGTTGGTGCAGCTCCCGACATCTGTCTATTACGTTCAAGCTTCTCGGCCAACTGACCAAATTGCTCTGGAGTTGCTTCTTTTATTTTCTTTGGACTGTAATTAATTACTTGTTGTTGAATATCTGGGCCATCTTCATATTTGTTTAACGTATCAACAATATGATCATTCATATTTTTTTTATTGGCTTTAACTCTCCTCATATATTTTATTCTCTCGGGATCACCTTTAGTAAATTCAGCAGCCTCTTTAGGACTCAAACTTTCAAAGATTGCGTCGTCCTTAAATCTCATTATTCTTTTCCTTTACCTAACGACATCTGGAGCATTTGATTGACAACTTCTTTTTCTGCGTCCGTAAGTGAGGCAACAGTTTTTCCAAACTCAAAATAATCTGCTAGGTTTATTTTTTTAATTTCAGGTTCTTTTAGTTTGCTGTAAGATCTTATATCTACAACTTTACCACCCGACTTAAGCTCTATCCGTTTGAAGTATTCAGTAGGTTTAGACTTCAACCAATCCATAAATGATCTTGGCTTATCTTTGGTTTCTCTTTCGAAATCTTCTTTGATTTTATCTGCAAGGTTTTGCATTACATCAAATTCAATCTTCTCTAAATCAGCTAAACGTTTAGTCTCTTCGTTATTTCCTTTTCCCTCTAATGCCTTATCAATATTATTGAACATTTAATTGCTCCTTTACTTTTCTATTTAGTTTCGCATTAACTTTTTTTAATGCTCTGTTTATGTATTTTCTCGCTAAAGCTTTTGCTGTTGCTGTTTTATTTTTATTTTTTTTCATTTTGTTTTCTAACTATTGCGATCGCTAACTTTTGATCTTGATGTTCATAATCATATTTAGGAGTTGTTTCGTTTTCGTATTGGATAAGACAATCCAGAAACTTTTGTCCATCCCATAAAACTAATTTTCCAACTTTAACCTTACCCATTTCTGCCAGGCTAACTCCGTTGATGATCCACTTATTTATGAAACGATAGAATTGAGCTTTAGAGATACTCATATTGTTATAAAGCTCACTTGCTTTAACGAGTGTTTTCTCTGAATTAAATCTAACGTTCATTCGCTAGATCTACGACTTTCTATAAACTTTTATAGGTTCAGTTATTATTTATTTCTTTAGGTAGTTAACAATTCTAGGATATTTTTTGATGAGATCTCTACTGACTATCTGCATTATGCCAGAAGTACGTAATTTGATCCATTTGCTAATATGTTTTTTATAAAAGTTTGTATGTGTTTGATGATCATTTCTTAAACGATCAATATAGTCATTAGTCATAACTGATCTTTTATTGCCGTGAAATTTTTTAATAACTTCGGGAAAGTGTTTTAGTTCGGTGATCTTCTTCCAGGCCCTCATTGGAGCTATGTTGTATCTATTAACATATTGAACAACCTTAATAAAAATTGCTACTTCAATATCTTCCGAGATCTTCGGCTGCCCTGGTTTTCTGCTCATATCAAGAGCAGTTATATATTATTTCTGGTTTGCTTTAAAACACTTTACACAAATAGGCCCTGATCTTTGGCCCAATGTAATTGTTCCAATTATCTTTTGTGATGACTCACAATTAATACAGAAATCTTTTGTTGGTGAAAGATCCAATGGGCTGAAAGCCTTGTAGGGATCAAGCACCTCTGGATCATTATTCGTTTGATACTTTTGCGAAGTCAACGACGTTTGCGACTTTGTTTGCATATTCTCTCCTCTGCTGTGTTGTGTGTTTATCGTAATGTATATCAAGCGTAGAGTCTTGTTCGTGACCTGATAAAACCCTAGCTTTAGATGTTGTTCCAAGTTAATTTTTGCTATATGTCGGCCCATTGGACTGAAAGCAGTACTTTCATCGGGTACATTTATTTTATTTAAAATATCATTTATAGGTTGCATTTTTGCTTCTCTTGCAATTTGAATATCAGATTTAACTTCACTCATTTTAAACTCCTATAAAATTTAATTATATTGGAAGAAGTACTATCTTCTTTTGTCTAATTTGGAAACATCTAAAAAATATATATAAAAAAAATAAGAACTATTTATAATCTTTTATATAAAATTATATTATGCAAAAATATTCCATATTTAATTTAATTAAAAATGCCTTTTCCAATCATGAAAACTGGGATTTAGCTTGGAAAGACCCTACTCCAAAGAAAGAATACGATGTAGTAATTATTGGTGGAGGAGGTCATGGTTTAGCAACAGCTTATTACCTAGCAAAAGAACACAATATAACAAATGTAGCTATTATTGAAAAAGGCTGGATAGGTGGCGGAAACGTAGGAAGAAATACTACTATTATAAGATCAAATTACATGCACGACGATAATGCACTCTTTAGTGAATTTGGGATGGATTTGTGGAGAAAGATGAGTCAAGATTTAAATTATAACGTAATGTTTTCCCCAAGAGGAATTATTAATCTTGCACATTCAGATGCTCAGATGAATGTTTATGCAAGACGAGGAAATTCTATGCGATTAAATGGTATAGATGCAGTTCTCTTAAATAGAGAAGAGGTAAAAGAAATTATTCCAATGGCAGACTTTTCTGAAAATGTAAGATTTCCAATTTTTGGTGGATTAATGCAACCAAGTGCAGGAACTGCTAGACATGATGCAGTTGCTTGGGGTTATGCACGACAAGCGGATGCAATGGGAGTAGACATAATACAAAACTGTGAAGTAACAGGATTTGATGTAGTTGCTGGAAAAATTAATGGAGTAAGAACTTCAAGAGGTGATATCAAAGTTAAAAAGATTGGGTTATGTGTTGCTGGAAGTACAAACATTTTAGCAGATAAATTAAACATTAATTTGCCAGTTGAAACTCACCTTCTTCAAGCTTGTGTTTCTGAACCAGTAAAACCAGTTTTGGATAGAGTAGTAACTTTTGGTGCAGGACATTTTTATATTAGTCAATCCGACAAAGGTGAAATGGTAATGGGTGGAGACTTGGATGGGTATAATAGTTATGCCCAAAGAGGAAACTTACCAACTCTTCAGCACGTATTGACCGAAGGTATTGCAATGATGCCTTTTCTAAGCAAACTAAAAATGCTTAGAACTTGGGGTGGTATAATGGATATGTCTATGGATGGTTCTCCAATAATTGACAAAACACATATTGAAGGTTTGTATTTAAATTGTGGCTGGTGTTATGGTGGATTTAAAGCAACTCCTGCATCAGGTTGGACATTTGCTCATACAATTGCACAAGACAGAGTTCATAAATTAAATGCTGGATATAGTTTAAATAGATTTAATACAGGCCATTTACTGGATGAAAAAGGACTTGGAACAAAAACTTGGATTTCATAGATGCTTTATATTAAATGTCCACACTGCGGTATGAGACCTCAAAATGAATTTTCTTATGGAGGGGATGCAACTGTTAAAAGACCAGAGCTTAATAAAGAAGTATCAGACCAAAACTGGGATAATTTTGTTTATAATAGAAAAAGTCTAAGAGGAAAGCATTGGGAATTATGGCAACATATATCAGGTTGTAGACAATGGATAAAAGTTGAAAGAGATACTGCTACTCATGAAATATTTAATACTCTAAAAGCTAATGAGGAAATTTCAAAATGAACCAAAACTTTAGATTAGAAAATATTGGTTTAATAAATAGAGACAAAAAACTATCATTTAAATTTAATGGTAAAAATTACTATGGTTACGAAGGCGATACTCTAGCATCAGCTTTAATAGCGAATGGCATTCATTTAGTTGGCAGAAGCTTTAAATATCATAGACCAAGAGGATTTTTTGGTGCAGGAGTAGATGAGCCGTATGCAATTGTTCAATTGTATAGGAATGGAGAAACAGAGCCGAATATTAAAGCTACAGAACAAGAACTTTTTGAAGGATTAGAGGCAACAAGTATAAATTGTTGGCCAAGTGTTAATTTTGATGTGGGAGCTATAAATAATTTTTTAAAAATATTTCTTCCAGCTGGATTTTATTACAAGACATTTATGTGGCCTAAAAGTTTTTGGTATAAAGTTTATGAGCCATTTATTAGAAAAGCAGCAGGTCTTGGTGTTGCATCAACTAAACATGATAAAGAAAGATACGAACATAAATATGAATATTGTGATTTATTAATTGCAGGCTCAGGTCCCTCTGGTTTAGCAAGCGCCTATGCTGCAGCTAAAAATGGAGCAAGTGTTATTTTAGCTGAAGATAAAGCTAGATACGGTGGAACACTCCTTACAAGTGAAGTTAATATTGGCAATCAATCAGGCAAAGAATGGGCAGAAGGAATTATAACTGAACTTAAGAAAATGCCTAATGTAACTGTTAAAAATAGATCACAGGTTTTTGGGTATTATGATCATAACATGCTTGTGATGTCAGAGAGAATTAGTGATCATTTACCAATAACAAAAAAATTTCACCCAAAACAAAGACTTTGGTACATAAGAGCAAAAGAAGTTTTAATTTCCTCAGGATCAATTGAAAGACCTATAGTTTTTGGTAACAATGATACACCTGGCGTAATGCTTTCATCAGCAGCAAAAGAATATCTTAAAGTTTATGGAGTATTAGTTGGAAGAAATCCTTTAATATTTACTAATAATGATAGTGGCTACGAAACAGCAATTGAATTTAAAAAAAATGGTATTGATCCAGTTATTTTAGACACAAGAAAAGATCCTCATTCAGAAATAGTTGATGAAGCAAAAAATTTAGGAATAAATATTAAGTTTTCTTATGTAGTTGTAGCTGCCCAAGGATATAAAAAAGTAAAATCAGCAGATGTTGCTAAAATTTCAGATGATAAAGAACAACTTGGTGCAGTAGAAAATATTAAGTGTGACTGTATTTGTGTTTCTGGTTTTTGGACACCAACAATTCATCTAGCATCACAATCTGGAAATAAAACAAAATTTAATGAAAAAATTGATGCATTTGTTCCTGGAATATCAAAGCAAAATGAAAAAACACTAGGTGCTGCAAATGGATCATATACTTTAGAGGAGACTTTAAAAAGCTCTTTTGAAGCAGGACATGAATTATCAAAAAAAATTACTAACAATGATAATAAAATTTCATTTCCAAATGTTGTTGAAAAAAAATCAACAACACATGATAAATTTTGGTGTGTACCATTACCTAAGGGGAAAAATTATAAAAGATTTTTAGATTTTCAAAATGATGTTGCAGTTTCAGATATAGAAATTGCCTTAAAAGAGGGTTATCGATCAATTGAACATGTAAAAAGATACACCACCCTTGGAATGGCAACTGATCAAGGCAAAACAAGCAATTTAAATGGTTTACAATTAGTATCGAATATTGAAAACAAGGTAGTACCGAATGTTGGTCACACTACTTTTAGACCTCCATATACTCCAGTTTCTATAGGAGCAATTGTTGGAAGAGAAGTAGGTAAACATTCAAAGCCAACAAGAAAATCTCCAATGCATTCATGGCATGAAAAAAACAATGCAGTTTTTGTTGATGCAGGTGTGTGGTTGAGACCAAGATACTACAAACAAGGTGATGAAAACTTATTTGAAGGATCAAAAAGAGAAGCAAGAAATGTAAGAACTAATGTAGGAGTTTGTGATGTAACCACATTAGGAAAAATAGATATTAAAGGACCTGATGCAGCAGAGTTACTTAATAGAGTTTATACAAATGCATGGTTAAAATTACCAGTTGGTAAAGCAAGATACGGTGTGATGTTAAGAGAAGATGGGATTGTTATGGATGATGGAACAACTACAAGAATTTCAGAAAATCATTATCATATGACAACAACCACAGCACAAGCTGCAAATGTTCTTTCACATTTAGAATATTATTTGCAACTCGTATGGCCAGAGTTAAATGTAAATGTAGTTTCAACTACTGAACAATGGGCAGGAGCAGCAGTCGCTGGACCTAAATCTAGAGATTTATTGCAAAAATTATTTCCAAATTCTGATGTGTCAAATGAAGGATTGCCTTTTATGGGTTATATGGAGGGAGATTTGTTTGGAGTTAAAGCTAGAATTTTTAGAATTTCGTTTTCAGGTGAGCTTGCTTATGAGGTAAATGTCGAGTCTGACAATGGAAACTTTATGTGGGAAAAAATTATGGAAGTTGGTCAAGAATTTAAAATTCAACCATATGGAACAGAGGCACTATCAACTCTTAGAATTGAAATGGGACATGTAGCAGGATCGGAACTTGATGGAAGAACAATACCTTATGATAATTCGCTAGAGGGATTACTAAGTAAAAAGAAGGATTTTATTGGAAAAAGATCTTTAACTAGAAAAGCATTTATAGCTGAAGACAGACAAAAAGTTGTAGGAGTTGTTCCTTTAGATAAAAAAACAAGTATCCCAGAAGGATCACATTTAGTTAAAGACTCAAATGCACCACTACCAAATCCGAAGCTAGGTTACATTTCAGCTTCTTGTTGGAGTGTTGAGCATGATAATCCATTTTCTTTAGCAATACTGAAAGATGGAAAAAACATGATTGGTGAAAAACTATTTGTAATGTCGCCACTTAAAAATAAAGTAATTCCAGTCGAGATAGTTTCTTCGCACTATGTTGATCCAAAAGGGGAAAGAGTTAGATCATGAGTTTAGTTTCAGCTTTAGCAAATATACATTCTACAGGTAAATTCGGCGATCATGAAGGCAAAAATGAGAATAATCTTTTAAAAATTTCTGAAAATAAAAATTTATTAATAGTCCAAATAGTTAAGTATAAAAATTCTACAGTTTCATATGAAAGTTTTGACATAGATGGTTTAAAATTAAAAGATGAACCATTAAGTGTAATAAGTAATAATGAAACAAGAATTTTATGGAATGGACCAAAAAATTGGCTTTTGGTTTCAACAAAAAAAGATTTACTTGAAAATATTTCACAAAATCTAAATGAAACAGATTTTGCTATAACTGACCTATCTCACTCAAAAGCGATAATTGAAATAGAAGGTCAAGTTGCAAAAGAAGTCTTAAAGAAAGGGTGTCCTTTTAATTTTAATACTTTAGAAAAAAATAATTCTATAAACTCTACTTATAATGGAATAGCTTTTACGGTTGATATGTTAGATGACAATCCTGATAAAGTAAGATTATTTGCGCTTAGAAGTTTTGGTGAATCTTTATATCACTCAATTACAGATGCATCATTAGAGTTTGGTTTTAAGTCTGTTTAAGTATTTTAATCTCTTGTAGCAATATAAACACCAATTGTAGTTACCAAAAATCCTAACAGATCTAAATTGGTTAAACTTTCATTTAAAAACAGCCAAGCCATAAAAGCAGATGTTGCTGGTATTAAAAAAAATATTGAAACAGTTTTACTTGCTGAGTTATTTTTGATTAAAAACATTAATATTGTAAAAGCCCCAAACGAAACTAAGAATATTTGATGACTCATTGCAATAACAAATGTTTGTGAAAAATCGATATATGGTTTAGCAAATAATATTATTATTAAGATATGAAACAAACATCCACCCATAGCTTGATAAAAATTACTTACTGATAAAGGTAAATTATTACTTAATTTTTTTTGCCAAATAGTTGAAGATGTAATTGCAATTAAGGCAATTATAGTTGCAATTAAACCAGTTATTGGAATTTCAGAACCAATATCCAAACCCAAAACTAACGTTGCACCGGCAAACCCTAACAAAACTCCAATCCATTGTTTTGAACTAACTTTTTCACCCAGCATAGGTCCACTAAGTGCATTTGTTAAAACAGGCTGAAGTGTTACTATTAATGCAGCTATTCCAGTCGGCATTCCAATTGAAATGGAATAAAACACTCCACCCAAATAAAATCCATGAAAAAGAACTCCGCTAGCGACCGACTCTAAGAGATTTTTTCTTGGTACAACTACAGAGTGCTTTTTGTAAATTGAAAATAAATAAAAACCAATTGCAACAACAAAAAATCTAAATGCTAACGCTGAAAAGGGGTCACTATTATCTATAATTGGTTTTGTGGTTATAAAAGCTGACGACCAAAGTAAAATAAATATGAACGGAAAAATTCTGACCATTTCAGGCTTTATAGAACATTTGATCTTTAAATCTTCCAATTAATTTAGTTAAATTAGGTATGAAAATAAAGGCTTTTAGCTCACCCTTGAGTTGTATCTTAAAATGTATAGGATTCTTATTAACAGTGATTAATAAAAAAATTATTTTAGCTGTAGCCTTTGTGGCCTTTTTAAATGGCTGTATCCAAAATACTGCAATGTTAGGTCCTGCTTATACTTTTAGTACGTCAGGTAGCGTTTTACATACAGGGCTAAGTTATGGTTCAAATAAAGTATACACAAAATATAAAGAAGAAAAAAATGACAAAGAGCTTCAAGAAACAATGAAAAGCGAGAAAAGAAATCACGAGTTAAAAAATTTGCTTAAAGCACAAATTACCAAAACAAGAAAAAAATTAAAAATTATCAATTAAAATTTCACTCCATAGTAGAAGATCCCAGAAACTTAATATGTTGATAAACCATATTAATAGTCAATTTGAACATTGTATTAAAGGTTAAAACTCATAAAACAATTTTATTAGATTCGTTAATTATGAAAACTGTTTTAACATTATCAATTTTACTATTCTTTGGCGGATGCGTGCAGCCTACCGCATTATTAGGTCCAATGTATACTATTGGAACTACAGGGAATGTTTTACAGGCAGGAGCATCATATGGAACTAGTTATGCCGTTAAAAAGATGACAGGGAAAACTGTATCTGAGAATGTAAATACTTTTGTAGATACAGAAGAATTAAAAGAAGAATTAAAAGAAAACCCAGATGATTTTTTTAGAATTGTTAAAAAACATGCAAAAAGATCAAAAGAAATTATTACAACTATTAGTCGGTAATTTTTAAAAATAATTCTTTAACTTGGCCAGTTTCTTTAGACCACAATTCATAACTTTCACACATACGCCACAAATAGTCAAAAGCTCGCTGAGAAATCTCAAGAGGAAATGAAGTTTTTGCATAATATAATTCAGGGTATTTAATTAATTGTTTGATTGTTGCATCTTTTTGAATTTTTAAAAGTTTAATAGTTTCTTCTGGTATTACTTTACCAGACTCCTTATCAATAAAATTATTGTTTTCTAAATATTCAAACCAATTATCATGAAACTTACCACTACTAATATTGTTATATGTAACTGTACCAATGAAACCTTCGATAGCATCGATATTTGAAATATCAGGATTTTTTTTCTTTATATCGACTATACTTTTATAAATAATTTCTGCTAAATAAATAACGTAAGGTTTTTGCTCAACTTTACTCACAGTTTATTTATATTTTGTCATTGATGATGTTGCTAAAATTAAATTAGGATCCAAAAATATTTTTGATAATTTAACCTTTTTGAAAGACTTAAATGCAAAAATAGCTATTGGAAGTTCTGTGCATCCAAGGATTATTTTTTTACATTTCATTTTCAATAAGTAATTAATAGATTTCCTTATAGACTTTTCTGCTAATTTTACATTTCCCATTTTTACATATTTAATTGTTTTATTAACAGAATTTTTTTGAAGAGCTTCAGTTGGTTTAATTAGTTGAAAATTTTTTTCAAATAATCGATCATAAATTTTAGTTTTCAAAGTACCTTCTGTAGCAAGAAGACCTATCTTCGAATTTTTTGAACATTTTTTCTGAGTGTGCTTAAACACTTCTTTTGGCATATTAATTATAGGAATATTAATTTTTTTTTGTAAATCATCATACCAATAATGAGCAGTGTTACAGGGTATAACAATAAATTTACATCCACTTTTTTCAAGAGAACGACAGCCAATCAGTAAACTTTTTAATACTTTATTATATTTAATAATATTTTTTGGACTTTTTGGAATTAAAGAAAGTTCCTTAGTCTGAACACCAATCGATTCCGGTCTACCAGGAATATTGGATTTGTTATAAAGCATAAATAATGGATATTCTTGATCACTCTTTCCTCTATTGAGCATTGCTAATTTATTGCAAAAGTCAAGACCAGCTTGAGTTCCCATTCCACCTAATATTCCAATCATGTTTTTTATTTAAATTAATTTGTTATTTATTTTTATAGAGGTTTATTGATACCTCTCATAAAAACTAAAATTAAGCAACCTTCTTTAGTATGAGAAGAATGAGTTGAACCAGGCTCAAAAGTTACAAAATCACCTTTTTTAAAAATTTTTCCATCAAGGTCTATCAATTCACCTTCTAACATCAAAAACTCTTCATAACCTGTATGGACGTGATGAAGACTTTTTGCATCTGGCTCCATCTTTAAAATATAGGTGCCATATCCACCATTTTGCTTGTCATAACTAATTTTATGCCAACTCATTCCAGGCACTGTTACACCATAGTTGTCGAATGGTTTAAAATCTACATTGAAGAGATTTGTTATTTTTCTTTTACTCATAATTAATATATTTAATAATTATTAATTAATGGAAAATATGCAAGATATATTCATAAGTGACGAAGGAAGAGGGTCACCTTTAGTTTTAGTACACGGCTTTTTGGGCTCAACAGAAATGTGGGGACCTCAAATAAAGCACTTTAAGGAAAATTTTAGAGTTTTATCTCCAGCTTTACCTGGGTTTGGTAAAAGTAATAAATTACAGTCATGTGACTCTATTAAGTGTATGGCAGAAAGTATTTTGAATGCTTTAGAGAAAAAAAAAATTAAAAAATTTAATTTATTAGGTCATTCAATGGGTGGAATGATTGTTCAAGAAATTGCAAGATTGGCAGGAGATAAGATAATCAATTTGATTTGTTATGGTACAGGACCTAGAGGAAATATACCAGGTAGATTTGAAACAATCGATGAGTCGAGAAAAAAATTAGAAATTGATGGTTTGGAAGTAACTGCTCATCGGATCGCTAAAACGTGGTTTGTAGATGGAGATAAAGCAAAATTTTTTTATTTATGTGATGAAGCTGGCAAACAAACTTCTTTAAAAGCAGCTGACAACGGATTGATTGCAATGAAAAATTGGGATGGGGTAGAAAATTTAAGAAATATTAAAAACAGAACCTTAATTATTTGGGGAGACTTGGATAAAGCATATAATTACAATCAAGTAGAAACTTTAAAAGATAATATTAATAATAGTATATTGAAGGTAATAAACGGCTGCTCACACAATGTTCATTTAGAAAAACCTAATGAATTTAATGATTGTGTAAATAATTTTTTGAAAAAAAACTAGTTGGTATTGGCTGAAATTTTTTAATTAATTTGAGTAAACTCAAATAAATCTCAGCCAATAGAAAGTGTGAAAATTATGCAGTTTTTAAATTTACTGCAGAAGGACCTTTTGGACCATCTTCAACATCGAAAGTCAAAGCTTGACCCTCATCTAAACCATTCATGCCAGCATCTCTTACTGCTGAAACGTGAACGAATACATCTTTTTCTTTATCTTCTCTTTCAATAAAACCAAAACCTTTGGTTGGATTGAACCATTTTACTTTTCCTTGTAGACTCATATTTATCTTCTTACTTTTTGTTATGTTACTTTTATTACTTATAATTAAGTAATTCCGACTTTGTTTAGATTTATTGAGGATTTGTCAACTAAATTAGACTTAAAATTGTAATAAATTTATGATTTGTTGCCTATTAGCAAGCTCATATATACTGAATTTATATCCTCTTTGTAATGTGAAAATGGTTCACAAACTTTAAATCCACAGTTAATAAATAATTTCCTAGCGGGTAAGAAGAATTCTCCAGCTCCAGTTTCAAGACTTAGTTTTTTGACATTCAACTTTATTGCTTCATTAATTAAATGTTTAATAATTTTAATACCATTTTTCTTATTTCTAAATTTGTCATTAACTCTTATAGATTTAAATTCCCCATGCTCTATATCTAAAAATTTTAAAGCACCAACACCCATTAGCTGATCTTCTTCCCATAAGCTCCAAAATTTAATGGCAGGATCTTTTAATCCAGCAATGTCTAAAACATGGGCACTACCTTCTGGTGAAACTGATCTTAACTCAATAAAATGTTTGACTAGTAATTCATTAACTTCAGGGTTATCAAAATTATCTTCAATGGATTTCAGCATTTATTTTAAAAGGTCGTTTAACTTTTTAAATTCACCAATTTTAAATACAATTGCATCTTTTTTATTAAAGCCAAAATTTTCTGCATTATCTTTAAATCTCTGTCGCGGTTCCATTATTGGTTCTAAAGATAGCACAAAAGTTCCCCAGTGCATTCCAATAACCTTTTTACTTTTTAAATCTTGAGCAACATTTAAAGCTTCCTCTGGAGTAGTATGATAGATTGATTTATCAAACATGGGTTTAAAATTATAAGCACCAATATTGATCATCGTTATATCTATTGGACCATATTTTTCACCCAAATCTTTGTAAATATTCCCATATCCTGTATCACAAGCAAAAAGAATTTTTTTTCCCTTATATTCAATTAAAAAATTTCCCCATAAAGTTTTGTTTGTATCTGTTAAACTTCTTTTAGACCAATGGACTGCTGGCAAAAAAGTTATTTTTAAGTCATTATTAACTTTAATTTCATCATACCAATCCATTTCATTTATATCTTTAAATCTAGGCTTGAAGTATTTTCCAAGTTTAAGAGGCAATAAAACTTTAGCATCTTTAAATGGAAATTTTCTAATAGTGCTTTTATCTAAATGGTCATAATGGTTATGAGTTAACAAAAATAAATCAGTTTTTGGTATTTCGTCTAAGTTTAAAGCTGGCTCAGTAAATCTATCAGGACCAAAAATTAATGGACCGGCATTTTTAGAGAAAACAGGGTCTGTGATAATTGTAGTATTGCCTAATTTTATTAAGAAAGTTGCGTGACCAATCCAGGCTATATAATCTTCATTCTCATATTTTTTTAAGTCTGATAATACTGTTTCTTTATCTACAACAAGATCATCTGGAACCGTTAAATCTATTTTTTTCTTTTCTTTAGTAAATTGTCTGTAAGAAAATTTAACATCTTTGGACCTAACAGGCGATCCTTCTGGATTTCTAAATGTTCCATCAGGTAGATGATGATAAGGTTTTTTTTCCATAGTAATTGCAGAAGTGTTATATAAAAAAAATATAGTTAAAAAACCTAAAATTTTAATCATTTATTATGAATTATTTATTTAATTAGAGTAGTTAAGTGACCCATTTTTCTTTTGCTTTTAATCTCTTTTTTCAAATAGTCAAAGAAAAATTCATTTTGTTCATATTTTTTATCTCTATAAAAAGATATTTCGTTACCAATAATATTTTTCATTCTAGCATTTGAAATTTTTTTGAGAGCAATCTGTTCAAGTTTACAAACAGCTCTTATATGATTTTCAAATTGACTAATATTGTAAGCATTAATAGTTAAATGCCCTGAATTATGGACTCTGGGGGCAATTTCGTTCACATACAGATTGTCATTTCTATCAATAAAAAATTCAACACATAAAGTGCCAACATACTTCAACTCTTCTGCTATTTGCATGGCCCATAATTTAGATTGCTCTAAAACTTTATTTTCAATTTCTGCTGGGATTTTTGAATATTTAAGTATTTGTTCTTCATGTAAATTTTCTACTGGTTCATATATTTCATATTTTTTATTATCAAATCTAGTAATGATTATTGAAATTTCCTTTTTTAACTTTACTAGTTTTTCTAAAATATATCCTTTTGAAAAATTTATATTGAGAGTTTCTAGATCTTCAATCTTTTCTATTAAATACTGTCCCTTTCCATCATATCCCAGTGTAGTTGTTTTAAGTAAACCTGGAAGCATATCTTGAACTGATTCAATTTCAGACTTCTTTTCTATCGACACATACCTTGTCGTTCTTATATTTAATCTATTTATAAAGTCTTTTTCAGCTAGTCTATGTTGAATTATTCTATTTACAGAAGGTTTTGGTAAAACAGGTTTTGATTTGTTGATTTCATTTAATGTTTCAAAAGGAATATTTTCAAATTCAAATGTTATTACATCTACTTTGCTAACAAATTCATTAATTTTATTTTGATCATTATAATCTCCATGAATAAATTCATTGGAAAAATTTTGTGCTGGAGCATCAATATCATCACAAAAAATGATTGTCTTTATTTCTAGTTTATTTGCAGCAATAGCAAGCATACTTCCTAGTTGACCACCGCCAATAATACCAAGAGTTGGTTTTGACATATTTAAAAATTATTTAGGTTTTTTTTTAACAGATCGATTTTGATTCAATCGCCACTGACTTAATTTTTTTTTAACCTTGCTATCCATATTACCTATAATGGCTGCAGCTAACAAAGCAGCATTAATTGCACCATCTTCACCAATAGCCAAAGTTCCTACTGGAATACCTTTTGGCATCTGCGCTATTGATAGTAAACTATCTAGTCCTTTAAGTTTCTTGCTTTCTATTGGAACTCCCAATACTGGAATAGAAGTGAGGGCTGAAATCATACCTGGTAAATGTGCAGAGCCTCCAGCACCAGCAATAATGACCCCTATGTTTTCCTTTTCAGCATTTTTGGCATATTTATACATTCTATCAGGAGTTCTATGAGCAGATATTATTTTTGTTTCATACTTTACATCTAAACTTTTCAGTACTTTTTGACATAAAATCATGGTTTTAAAGTCTGATTGACTTCCCATGACAATTGATACTTTTTTAGATTTAATTTTGGACATTAGGTGTTATTTTTTAATCACCTAAACGTTTATTTCAAATTAAGTTAAAAATTTCAATAAAAATTAATAGAATTTATCGAACTTATTGATATTCTTTATATTTTATTAAGCATTATGGATTTTAAAATTGATAATTTACAGTATTGCAACTGGTCTCGAAAAATTTTTGAGATAAATAGAGAGGCAGGACTAGATGCCATTCATGTAACAATAGTTTATCATGAAGATTTTCAGGAATTAAGAGAAGTTATTAAAAATTGGGAAAAACATTTTAGTGAAAATTCTGATTTAATCTTTCATGGAAAAAGTTTTAAAGATATAGAAAAGGCACAGTCTGATAGTAAAACTGCAGTTTTCTTTGGTTTTCAAAATTGTTCACCTATTGAAGACGATATTGGTTTAGTTGAAAAAGTTTATGATTTAGGATGTAGATTTATGCAGCTTACTTATAATAACCAATCTTTGTTAGCTACTGGATGTTATGAAAATATAGATAGTGGAGTTACTAACTTTGGAAAAGAAGTTATTAAAGAAATGAATAGACTTGGACTTGTAATTGATATGTCTCATTCTGCAGAAAAAAGCACTATAGATGCTATTGAAATTAGTGAAAAACCTATTGCAATAACTCATGCTAATCCCTCTTTTTGGCATTCAGCAAAACGTAATAAATCAAATGAACTATTAAAAATT
This sequence comes from Candidatus Pelagibacter sp., assembly GCA_028221385.1. The sequence continues at coordinate 26,306 of JAOIRP010000001.1, read as the reverse complement.
TTGTCAGATAATGAGGGTATGTTGGGACTTTCGTTATATCCACATCATCTAAAAGATGGCACCAAGTGTACAATAGAAAGCTTTTGTGAAATGACAGCAAAAACAGCAGAATTAATGGGTGCTGAAAAAATTGGAATAGGTTCTGACCTTTGTTTAAATCAACCGGATACAATAGTTGAGTGGATGCGAAAAGGAACTTGGAGTAAAAGTGAAAATTATGGAGAAGGATCAAAAAATAAACCAGGCTTTCCTCAACAGCCAGATTGGTTTTTAGATGCAAGAGGATTTACCAATATTGAGTCAGGTTTAAAAAAAGTTGGTTTTTCTAAAAATGAGATTAATGGTATTTTAGGAAACAATTGGTACAATTTTTACAAAGGAATGAATTAATGGATATTCCTTTAAGAAACCCAAATACCATAATGAAACTATCTAGACTTGGATCGTTTCATCAATCTAAACTGTCTTTTTTAAGAAGCTTTCTAAAAGAATTTAAAGATTGGGAGTATAAAAGAGATTTATTTGATTTAGATGAACATGGTTTTGGAACAGCGGTTTACTCATTTAAAAAAAATAATAGAGTTTATTCATTAGTTTGTTTTGCAAATAAATTAAATGAAGATGAAAGATCAGATAGAGTTATAGCAACAAAGTGGGATGCTGCATTTACACTGCATGATGGCATTCCAACAAAAGAAGATATAGAAAGACTTTTAAATGAAGTTCCTAAACAAGAGTTCGGTAGACTTTCATTTAAAGAATTAACACTATCAAGAGCCAATAAATCAGTTAGAGTTTTTAATCATGTAGTTGAAAACTTAAGCAATGGTATTCAGCCAGATAGAGAGTTACTTTCTAAAGTTGGATATTTGTATAGAACAACTGCTGTTTATGGATCTGGTAAATTCGGTTTAGCTGACCGATTTAGAATTAAAAATAGAGAAGAAATATACGGTCCTTTTAGATTAGAAATGATGCTTGTTTATTTAGTAAGACAATTTACTTTTGATCAAGTAAATCACGTAGCGCACAAAAAAAATCCAAAAAAAGCAGTTAAATTAGACATAGAAATATGTAAAAGCTTAGGCATTGGAAATTCCACTGGCCTTGGTATGGCACCATTTATAGTAAATCATCCCTCTCTTCTTAATAATTGGATTTATGCAAGAGAAATTTGTTTAAAAAAAATAAGAGAAATAAAAAAAGTAAATTCAAAAGACAGTGATTTGTTTAAAGATTGTCTAAAAAAATCAATTAAAAATATTACATCTTGGAATACAGATAGTGAATACCAAAAGAAAAAAATAAAAGGCTTATTAAGTGAGATAAACCAATTTATTATGTACCTTGATAATGATTTTGATTTCAATGAGGAGTTTCCATTTAATAAAATTTATCTATATTTAGAAAATAACTATGATGAAGAGTGTATAGAATATGTTGTGTCAATGATGATGGAACCTTATGACGATATTGTAAGTCCATTAATTAAAAAAATGAGCTCAGAGGAGGAAAGGTATTTTAACATACCAACTGATAGAACAGTATCAGATCTAAAAACTATATTAGAGGAAAAGTATTCAGAAATATTAAAAATAGACTTTTTAAAGAAAGAAAATCAACTTAACTTTTGGTTTATTTCTAAAAATAAAGAAGAACCGAGGTTAGCAAACAGATTTGATGAAGTTGGATCAGACTTAGAACAGCCACTTGCAATAGCGAGAGATATTAAAAAACTTTATGATGCAATAAAATCGTCTAAAGACAATTTAAAAATTTCAGAATTTTTGTCACAAAACTCTGACTTGAGGCATGTTGTTAGAAGAGCATTTATTGTGGAAAAATTTCCATATTCAGAAATACAAGATAATACAATTGGAAAAGAAATAATTCCTATTGATATGTTAAGACTTAAGCTATCTTTTTTTGGAGCTCTTAAATTTGATCCAAGGTCAGATAAATGGTTGAGAATTTGTATGTTCCAAGGCGCTCCATTACCTGAACAATTAAAAAACTATAATGAACATTGGGTCTATAATTAAAAACAAATGAGGTCATTAAGCGAAATTGATACTGTATCAAAAAGATCAAGTAGGGCAGCTGGTTATTCTTGGGGAATTTCAGAAGAAATAGGAAAAAATATAAGATTACTAGAAATGTTTAGCTTGCCTGGTATTAAAAATTTAAATGATTTTTATAAAAAAAAAAAAGATTTAAAGTTAGAAGAATTAACTTTGATTAAAGAAAAGAATGAAACAAGTAAATCTAAATTTTGTCCAATTATTGCAGGAGTAAGTTTTTTAGATCAAGTTGGAAATTTAAAAGATATAAATGAAATTAAATTTACAAATATTGCTTATCCAATATTGTTTTTACCATTTGTAAGCAGAGCATCAGAAGTGATAGGAAAAAGAATACATTTAAAATTAGATGATAAAGAGTTTATTATGAATTTTAATAATAGTATTTCATATAATTTTTTTAAAAGTGAAATTATTGAGCTATCTGAAGTTATCAGTATAAATATTTTGGAAAATAAAGACACATTCAGTGAAATCGAGTGGAAAGAGCTATACAAGTTATCCGAAGACACTTTTGTTGAAGAAAATGACAGCCTTAAACAAAGTGGAGCTGGTGCAGGTTTAACAGATAACGATTAATTACTTTTTAAATATAATCTTAGCATTAAAAGAAAATGATCTTCTTTCACCATCTACATTGAATGGGTACGCTGCATGCATTAAATAATTAGGGAAAATTAGTAAATCTCCTATTTTTGGATTTAAATTATAAATACTTTTGCTTAAAAAGTTTTTTTGACCATTTATAAAGTCAATAGTTCCATTTGTTTTAACTTTCTTGTTTTTTACAACTTTATTTTGATTCATATTTTTTGGTATTTTAAGATAACCTACACCCGATAGTTGCCCACTATGATAATGGATGGGGTTATACTCATTTTTAAACTGTCTCACTACCCAAAGTTTAATTATCTTAACTTCCTTAATATTTGGAACACCTGATACTTCTAGATATTTTTTAATATTTTTAATTAATTCTTTAGATAAGTTTTTTTTGATAAAGGTATCATTTAATTTTACCTCATCTTTGATTTGACTAACTAATTTTGAACTATAATCATTTTTTTTTGAAATCACTGTTTTATCAACATGAGTATTAATTACCTTTAAGATTTTTTTTGATAACTTACCTTTTCCAAGAGTTGGTCCAAATGCTCTAAATGTTTTCATGTGAGTTGTTATATATATATTAAATAAATAACTTCAATCCCATTCTTATTGAGACGAAAATTACTAAGGCAGATGTAACTAATGCCAAAACTCTTGCAGGAAAAAATTTGATATTAAGAAAATTACCTATTTGTCCTCCTATTAATACAGACAAAAACAATAACCAATAATTTTGAATTTCATAAAAAATTGTATGTTTTGTAAATTGCCCAAAAATACCAGCTACAGAATTGATTAAGATGAATAATGATGCGGCTGTAGCTATATCTTTTGCTTTACCTGCTCTTATTAATAGCAATATTGGACTTAAGAAAATACCTCCACCAATACCAACTATACCGGAAATAAATCCGATTGAACCACCTATTAAAAAAGCAAAGATTTTTGGAATTTTCCTATGGGCTTGATCAGTATCATCAAACGACCTAAAATTAAAAAGTAATAAAATTCCAGCAACAATTAATACCAAAAATAACAGAATCTCAAAAAAACTTTTACTTATTGATAAAGTACCTCCAATAAATGCAAGAGGTATAGATGAAATAAGGTAGGGTTTTAATAATTTAAAGTTGATACTGCCTGCTCTAATATAATTAAAACAATTTCCAGAAACGACTATAATATTACAGCAAAGAGCAATTACTGGAAAAATTTGATAAGGGATACCCCAAATCAACAGAAGAGCCAAATAAGTAGATCCACCACCAAAGCCAACACTAGAATATAATATTGCTGTTAGAAAAAATAAAAATGATAATATAAACATTATAATTAAATTAAATTTATGATTGTAAATATAGCACTTTTGACCGTTACAGATACCAGAACTTTAGATAACGATAAGTCGGGAGCAATTTTGGTTAACAAGATAAAAGAAGCCAATCATAAATTGATAGACAGAAAAATTTGCAAGGATAATAAAGATGAAATTATCAAAATTTTAAAAGATTGGATTAATAAAGAGGAAATTGATGTCATTATTACTACTGGAGGAACAGGTTTAACTGGAAGAGATATAACTCCAGAGGCAGTCAATGAAATAGCAGATAAACACATTCCTGGCTTTGGAGAAGTGTTTAGAACCATGAGTCTTAAGACAGTGGGAACTTCAGCGATACAATCTAGAGCTTGTGCTGTACTAGCAAATGGCAAGTATATTTTTGCCTTACCAGGATCATCTGGAGGAGTTACTGATGCATGGGATGGAATTTTAAAATATCAATTAGATATTAATCATAAGCCTTGTAATTTTGTAGAATTATTTCCTAGACTTAAGGAAGAATAATTTTATTAAAGTTTAAATTTTATGAACCTTAAAATGAACAACGAATTACTAGGCATATTGTATATGATTTTATGCCAGTTTTCTTTTGCAACAAATGATGCCCTTGTAAAAATCCTTTATCAAAATTACAACGACATTTTTGTTTTAAATCAAGTTATATTTCTAAGAGGGGTATTCGCTCTTTTTTTTATAGGTTTTTTTTTATTTCTTAAAAAGAAATTTAGTTTTGAGTTTATTTTTTCATCAGGCAAACTAAGAATCAGAGGATTGTTAGAGGCTATTGCTGCAATTTGTTTTTTTATAGGAATCGCCAAATTACCATTTGCTATGGTTTATGTTCTTTTAAGTTTGGCACCAGTTATATTAACTGTATTTGGTGCATTGATTTTAAAAGAAAAAGTAAGATGGAGAAGGTGGACAGCTGTTATTATAGGATTTATTGGTGTTATTGTTGTCATAGACCCAGGTAAGCTTGAATTTGGTTTTTATTTTATTTTTCCGCTATTATCAGCTTTTTTTCTTTCATTGAGGGATATTTATACAAAAAAAATAAAAAGCAAATTTCATAGTTTGCAGATTGCTTTTATAACCTGTCTAGTTGTTACAATATGTTTTGGAATATTAAATGTGTACAAAATTTTTAGTTTTAGTCTTGATGAATATATAATCTTATTTATTTCTTCTTTTTTCTTATCTCTTGGATACATTTTTTCTATCGCAACAATTAAAGTTGCATTAGTTTCAGTTACATCGACCTTCAGGTATTCTGTAATTTTATGGGGAATTCTTTATGGCTACTTTTTATTCAATGAAATACCAAATACTAATACTTATATCGGTGCATTGTTGATTGTGGTGAGTGGGTTAATAATTATTTCCCGTCAAAGAAAGCTTGGCCAGTTAAAATAATTATTTTTGATACTTTTCTTTCCATTCTGAATAAGGCATACCATAAACATGTTCGCGAGCCTCAAGATCACTAATAATAATTTTTTTTTTCTCAGCTTCTTCTCGATACCATCTTGATATACAATTCCTACAAAACCCAGCAAGATTCATAAGGTCAATATTTTGAACATCTTTTCTTTCATCTAGATGATGAAGTAGTCTTTCAAAAGCAGCAGATTGTAACTCTTTTTTTTTATCTTCAGTCATTATCCAAATATTAGACACATTTTAATTAAGCACAAGATGTAGGTTAAATTCAATCATTGGTAGAAATAAAATTTTTATAAAAGTAGATCCCTGGCATTTTTTTTGGTTAAATTATTTATGGCAATTAAAAAGAGTAAAAAAGCCAAAAAAAAACATACCAAGGCCAAAAAGAAAAAATCTAAGTTGGTCAATAAATCTAGAAGAATAAAAAAAACTAAAAAAGTTACAACCAAAAAGTCTGCAACTAAGAAGCGTTCTAAAAATTCTAGAAAAAAAAATAAGCTAAACAACAAAAAAACAAGAAAGGTAAAAAAGATGAGTACAGAAACAATTAAAGCTGGGAAGTCTCCTTTACTGGATACATCTCACTTAAAAGTACCCTTTCCATTCAAGAAGAAATATGGAAATTATATTGGAGGAAAGTTTGTAGAACCAAAGTCAGGTAAATACTTTGACAACGTTAGTCCAATTAACAATGAAGTAATCTGTCAAATGGCTCGATCAGATGCAAAAGATGTTGAGGCAGCATTAGACGCAGCTCACGCTGCTTTTGTTGAATGGGGAAAAACAGATATCACTACTCGATCAAATATAATGAATAAGATTGCTGATGTTTTGGAAAAAAATCTTAATTTATTAGCAGCAGCGGAATGTTTGGATAATGGAAAGCCCATCAGAGAATGTATGGCAGCTGATTTACCATTAGTAGTTGATCACTGGAGATATTTTGCAGGAGTTATTAGAGCAGAAGAAGGATCTGTTGCTGAGATAAGTAATTCTCAATATTCTTACAATATACCTGAACCATTAGGTGTAGTTGGCCAGATTGTTCCATGGAATTTTCCATTATTAATGGCAACTTGGAAGCTTGCTCCAGCATTAGCTGCAGGAAACTGTTCAGTTCTAAAACCAGCTGAACAAACACCAGCATCTATAATGCTTATGATGGAACTAATTGGAGATCTTTTACCTCCAGGTGTAGTTAATATTGTTAGTGGTTTTGGCCTTGAAGCAGGAAAACCGTTAGCATCATCTAAAAGAATAGCAAAGATTGCTTTTACGGGTGAAACAACAACTGGTCGTTTGATTATGCAATATGCAGCACAAAACTTAATTCCGATTACTTTAGAATTAGGTGGCAAGTCTCCAAATATTTTCTTTGAAGATATCATGGATAAAGATGATGCCTTTTTGGATAAATGTGTTGAGGGATTTGTAATGTTTAATCTAAACCAAGGAGAAGTATGTACTTGTCCTAGCAGAGCCTTAGTTCAAGAGTCTATCTATGATAAATTCATGGAAAAATGTATTGCTAGAACTAAAGCTGTTGTTCAAGACAATCCTTTAAAGATGGAAACTATGATTGGTGCCCAAGCATCAGTAGAACAAATGGAAAAAATAAAATCTTACTTAGACTTAGGTAAGAAAGAAGGTGCTAAAGTTCTATGTGGTGGAGGTGTTGGTAAAGTAAATAGTGGCCTAGAAAAAGGAAACTACATTCAACCAACTATTTTTGAGGGAGACAATAGTATGAGAATCTTCCAAGAAGAAATTTTTGGTCCAGTAGTGTCTGTAACTAAGTTTAAAGATGAAGCTCATGCATTAGAAATTGCTAATGATACACTTTATGGACTTGGAGCAGGTGTCTGGAGCAGAAATGGGAATATTGCATACAGAATGGGCAGAGCTATACAAGCAGGTATCGTTTGGACCAACTGCTATCATGCTTACCCAGCTCACTCTCCATTTGGAGGCTACAAACAATCTGGTGTTGGACGAGAAACTCACAAAATGATGCTAAATCACTATAGACAAAACAAAAATCTACATGTGTCTTACGCAGAAAATAAATTAGGTTTCTTTTAACAGATATATTATAATGGCCTGTAATAAATTACAGGCCATATAAAATGAAAGTTACAGCAACACCCTCAGCCCTAGAATTAATCGAAGATCTAAAAAAAGATCATGGCAAAGACTTATTATTTCATCAATCTGGTGGTTGTTGTGATGGTAGTGCTCCAATGTGTTATCCTGCTAAGGAATATTTAGTAGGTGACGGAGATGTTTTAATTGGAAAAATTGGTGATATCCCTTTTTATATCAGTGAAACCCAACATGAAGCTTGGAAAAATACAGATCTAATTATAGATTGTATTAAAGGTATGGGTGGAATGTTTTCATTAGACAATGGTACTGGTAGAAGATTTTTAACAAGATCAGAGATTTGTATTCCTGAGGGCACTAAGATCAATTAGCATTAATTGGATTTCCTTTTAACCACTCACTATCTTCATTTTTATAATGTTCCTTTTTCCAAATAGGAGATCGTTTTTTAATTTCTTCAATTATATATCTCGATAAAACGTAAGCTTGATCTCTATGTTTGCAAGCAACAGCAATGATAATACTAGTTTCACCAAGTCCGATATACCCTTTAATGTGCTCAATAAAAACTGCCTTATCTTTAATATCTAACCTATCATCAATTTCTTTATAAATTTCCTCAAAACTTTTTAATACCATCTCATCATGGCTATCATAAGTTATTCCTGTTACTTCTTTATTTTCATTAATATTCCTTACAGTTCCAATAAAAATAATTGAAGCCCCATATTTAGATGATCTAATAAAATCTTCTGCATTAGAAGATTTTATTTTTTCAACCTTGATATCTATTATTCTTGTATGAAGCATTAACCACCACCTATTGGAGGTATAATTCCAATTTTTTGATCTTTTGAAATTATATAATTATCAGTAATAATATTGTTATCCTCTGAGCAAAAAGCAGAAGTCGCTACAATTTTTTTAAAGTCTTCATTACCCTTAAAATTTTTCTCTAAATAGTCAATTATTTTTTTTCTAAAATCTTTAATTTCAGTTTTTTCTTTGATTTGAAATTCTATGTGATCTTTATTACTAAAATCTCTACTTGCACCAAATAGTTCAAGTTTAATTTTCATTATTAAAAATATTGTCTAGAAATTTTGGCAGACCATCTGGATTAGTCCATAACCCACTTTTTCCACCTTCTTTAATTAACAATTTTACACTATCGATTTTAAGATGTGGGTTCACAATTTTACTAAGGTCATAAATAGTAATTAGTGCAGCATTAACTCCCATGATAGCCTCCATCTCAACACCTGTTTTGGCAACAGCTGAAACAACACAAAAAACTTCCAATGAATTATCAACTTCATTCATAATTATTTTTGTTGCAGTATGATCAATTGGAAGTGGGTGACATAAAGGTATTAATTCACTTGTTTTTTTAACCCCAAGAACAGCAGATACTTCCGCTAATGCAATAGGGTCACCTTTGGGCATTTCTTTTTTTTTTATTAAATTAAAAACTTCTTTTCCAACATAGATTTTACCAGAAGCCAAAGCTCTTCTAAAAGTTTCTTTTTTTGAGGACACATCAACCATATTAAAAGAATTTTTTTTAAAAATTTCTTCAGCCCAATCTTTTAATTCTTCTTGATTTATTACTTTAAAATTTTTCATTATCCCCCTGTACTTGATAAGTTTGGAGTAATACCTGTCTCTCCTAGCTCTAAATGATGCGACTCTTTTTTTAGGTGTAATTGTTTTATTATTAGATCTACAAGTTCATCTTTTTGACTATCGTTTTGCAAAAGATGACGAAGACTAATGCCAGTATTTCCAAATAAACAAAGTCTTAAATCACCTCTAGAAGTAATTCTTAATCTATTACATGTTTTACAGAAATCTTTAGAGTAAGGCGCGATTAATCCAAATTTACCTTTATACTCTGGATGAATATAGTTTAGTGAGGGGCCGGCATCCTTACCATATGTTTGGTACACCCATTTATTTTTCTTTAAATAATCTTTAAATATTTTCGAAGAGACATGATTTTTTTTAAAGAAATCAAGATTGTCACCTGTTTGCATTAATTCTATAAATCTAAAATCAATCTTATTGTTTTTAATAAAGTCACCAAATTTTTCAAACTCCTCATAGGTGTCATTAATACCTTTAAGTAAAACAGCATTAACTTTTATATTTTTAAAATTTAAACCTTGTAAAATTTTTATTCCTTCTAAAATTTGTAAAAGCCTATCATGGCCAGTTAATTTTTTAAAAGTTTCTCTATTTAAACTGTCAATACTAATATTAATTCCATCCAAACCTAACTCATGTAATCGTTTGGCTATTTTATCCAATTGATAGCCATTTGTGGTCATTGTTATTTTTGGAATATTTGAGTTTTGTTTCATATTTTTAAGGATATCAAAAAAATCTTTTCTAACAGTTGGTTCTCCACCAGTTAATCTTATTTTACAAACACCTAATTCAGATAAAGCATTTGTTAATCTTGATATTTCTTCACCTGTCATAAAGCTTCTAGTATCACCAGGAATTTTTTTATAACCTTCAGGTAAACAATACGTACATTTGTAATTACAAACATCAGTAATAGACATTCTTATATAGGGAAATTTTCTTCCAAAAGTATCTGTAAGGATTTTCATCTAATTCTAGTTACATTATATTGGAACAATAATGTAAGCAAGTTAACTTCCAGCTTATGAAAGCTGGAAGTTAGTAAGAACAATTAACCAGCAGGTTTGTAGCCAGCCATAGCTTTAGTAGCTAGTTCGGCAGCCTTGTTAATGTCCATTTTTTCAAGGATAGTAAAGTTTGTTATTGTTCCAGTTGACTCTACAGCTAATTTAACAGCTGCAGTTGCCTCAAAACCTACATCCCCAGTTATTACTCCAACAAAATCATAAGCTCCTCTAACGATATCAAAAGATACCATTTTACCACCAACAGCTTCTGATAATTGAGTTGCTGCGGCTGCTCTATCTTGAGAAGGGTCTTTCATAAAACCTTGAAATGCTTTTGCAGTGTAATTGCCCATTACAATATATTTTTTCATATGTTACTCCTTATTAATTTGTAAGATTAAAACATATTTGTTAAAAATTTGTATAATTTTTTATTAAAATCAACTCAAGGTTTAGCAAATTATGTACGAAAAATTTGGACAATTTATCGATGGCAATTGGTCGCCCTCTTCTAACAAGGAAACTTATGAAGTTATCAATCCTGCAACAGAAGAAGTTTTAGGCCATGCATCAAAAGCTACATCTGATGATGTTGATCGTGCATTAAAGTCAGCAGAAAAAGGACTACAAGTTTGGAAAAAAACTCCACCTTGGCAGAGATCAAATATCTTAAGAAAAATTGCTGATAAGATCAGAGAAAAAAAAGATGTTTTTGCTAAATGGATGACTTTAGAAAATGGAAAACCTCTTGCTGAAGGTGTTGGTGAAACAATAGGAGCGGCAGATATTTTTGAGTGGAATGCTGAAGAGACAAAAAGAATTTATGGCCAGACAATAGAAAGTAGATTTGAAGATACTAGAGTGCATGTTTATTATCAACCAGTTGGAGTTGTAGCAGCATTATCTCCATGGAATTTTCCACTTATCTTAGCAGCTAGAAAAATTTCCACTGCATTAGGAGCGGGATGTTCTGTAATTATTAAACCTGATACAATAACCCCTGGTGTTGTAATGGAGTTAGTTGATATTTGTAAAGAATGTGGTGTTCCTCCTGGAGCAGTTAATCTTTTATCAGGCGACCCTCCGAGTATTGCATCCCAATTAATTCAATCAGATATAATTAAAAAAATTTCTATTACTGGCTCTGTAAGAGTAGGAAAATTAATATTAAAACAAGCTGCTGATAAAGTTCAAAGAGTAACAATGGAATTGAGTGGTCATTCACCATTTATAGTCTTTGATGATGCTGATATCAAAAAAGCAGCAGATATGGCTATAGCTGCAAAATTTAGAAACAATGGCCAAGTATGTATTTCTCCCAATAGATTTTATATACATGAAAAAAAGAAAGATGAATTTATAAACCTATTTATTGAAAAAACTAAAAAATTAAAAATTGGTAATGGTATGGATCCTGATACTCAACTAGGTCCTTTAACAACTGAAAAAAGATTGAATGAAATTGAAACGCTAGTTGAAAAAACGAAGCAAGAAGGAGCTAAAGTTTTATTGGGTGGAAAAAGACCAGCTGGATTTAATAAAGGATTTTTCTATGAACCAACAATATTTGATGAAGTAAAAGATGACTTTACCATTATGAAAGAAGAACCTTTTGGACCATTGGTTCCAATGTTATCATTTAAATCGTTTGATGAAGTAATCGAAAGAGCAAACAATCATGAGCTTGGTCTTTGCAGTTATGTTTGTACCAACTCAATGGAAAGAGCTCATTTAGCATCTGAACAATTAGAGACAGGATCAGTTGCTGTTAATACTGGATTTGTTGCGATCGCAGAAGCACCGTTCGGAGGAATTAAACAAAGTGGATATGGACGAGAAGGTGGTTCTATGGCAATAAAAGATTATCTAAACGTTAAGTATACCCACATGGGGATTAAAGGATAATTTAGTGAAATTATTAAGGTTGGGAAATGTTGGTAAAGAAATCCCAGCAGCCGTTGATAAAAATGGAAAATTTAGAAATCTTTCATCTCACATAAAAGATTTAAATCCAGAAACAATTAATTTTGAAACACTTAAGGATTTAAAGAAAATTGATTTAGAAAATCTAGACGAGATAGATCAAAACACTAGAATAGGGTCTTGTATTACAAAACCAGGAAATTTTTTTGCAATAGGTTTGAATTATACAGAACACGCAAAAGAAACTGGTGCTGAGCCACCAAAAAATCCAGTTCTTTTTAACAAGTCGGTACATTGTATTGTAGGACCTAATGATAACGTTGTAATACCAAAAGGTTCAGAAAAATTAGATCATGAAGTAGAAATTGCATTTGTTATCGGAAAAAAAGCCAAAAAAGTTAAAGAAGAAGAAGCTCAAGATTATATTTTTGGTTACTGTATTTGTAACGATATAAGTGAACGTGATTGGCAAAAAAATAAGGGTGGACAATGGGTAAAAGGAAAATCTGGTGATACATTTGGACCTTTAGGGCCATATTTGGTTACAGGTGATGAGATTGAAGATATACACAATTTAAATTTATCATTAGACGTAAATGGTGAAAGACATCAAACAGGGAATACAAAACAAATGATTTTTAACTTTAATTTTCTTATTGCTCATATCAGCAGCTTCATTACTTTAATGCCTGGAGATATTGTGACAACAGGTACACCTCCTGGAGTAGGTCTTGGGATGACACCTCCAGTTTTTTTAAAAAAAGGTGACAAGATGGAATTATCAGTGGATAATCTTGGTACCCAAACTATAAAAGTAGTAACTGAATAAAATACATGTTTGAACTATCTATTGCATTTGGAGCAGGATTAATTAGTTTTTTATCACCCTGTGTCCTTCCTTTAATACCTGGCTATATATCTTTTATTTCAGGTTCATCATTAAATGAACTACTTGCAAAGAAAAAAATAAACTTGATACCATTGATATTATTCACATTAGGATTTTCTTTTGTTTTTATTATATTTGGAGCAGCAGCATCTTTTTTAGGTCAAATATTTTTACAAAACTCACAAACATTAAGAATAATAGCGGGCTTAATTATAATAATATTCTCACTACAATTAATTGGAATTATAAATATAAGCTTTTTAAACTTTGAAAAAAAAATATATACAAAAAATAATAGCAATATTTGGTTTTCTTTTGTAATTGGAATGGCTTTTGGATTTGGGTGGACACCTTGTATAGGACCCATCCTTGGATCTATTTTAGCTTTAGCATCTACAGAGGAAACAATACTTAAAGCGGTAATTTTATTAAGTTTTTACTCATTAGGCTTAGCTATTCCATTTATTTTATCTGGATATTTGATGCAAAGATTTTTAATTTTTTCTAAAAATTTCAAAAAAAATATTAATTTAGTCTCTAAAATTGGTGGGTTTATATTGTTATTAACTGGAATTTTGATTTTAACCAACCAACTTCAAGCTCTTGGATATTATATTTTAAATATCTTTCCATTTATGCAAAATTTCGGATAATTAGTATTTTATGAAAATTTATCAAATTGATTCAAGTGCTAGAAAAAAAGGATCTACCTCAAGAGCCTTAGCAAAAAAATTGTTAGATAAAATTAAGAGACCCGATGATGAAGTAGTTTATAGAGATTTAGATGATGAAATGCTTTTTGTTTCAGGTTTAACAGAGTCTGGAATGAAAATTCCTGAAAATGAAAGAACTGAACAGCATAAAAAGATGTTTGAATTATCAGACAAGCTTGTTTTGGAATTAAAAGAGAGTGATGTTATAATTATTTCTGTTCCAATTTATAATTTTGGTCCACCAGCTACCTTGAAAGCATGGTCTGATTTAGCAGCTAGAGTTAAAGAAACGTTTAAATATAATGAAGATGGCAGTAGAGTTGGTCTATTACAAGATAAGCAGGTTTACCTTGTGATTACGTCTGGCGGAACAAAAATTAATAGTAGTGAAGATTTTTTAACACCTTGGTTAACACATGTACTAAATTTTTTCGGTATAAAAAAAATAGATATTATAGCTGCCGATCAAATGGCTTTGGACTATGAAAAATCTATAAAGAAAGCAGAAGAGCAAATAGAAAATATAAAAACATGAATAAATTTAGTCCAAAACAATACAAATTATATGCTAATTTCATGAATACATTAGCTAAAGATTTGACTAAATATTATTACTCTAAATTGAATAAAACCTTTAAAATTTCTAATAAATTAAAGGGCAAAGGATATGACCCTGTTACAACTTCAGACAAAGCTTTTGAAAAGTTTATTAGATTAAAAATTAAAAAAAAATTTCCTTCTCATCAAGTTATAGGGGAAGAATTTGGTCGTAAAAAGTCTGCTAGTGATTTTACATGGGTTATAGATCCAATTGATGGAACCAGATCATATGTTATTGGAAATCCAACATGGAGCAATTTGATTTCATTAAATTTTAAGGGTAATCCAGTTTTAGGTTTAGCAAATTTTCCAATTTTAAAAAAATATTATTTAAATCTTAATGATAAAAATTCTTATGTTTATGAAAATGGAAAAAGAAGAAAAATTTTAGTTTCTAAAAATGTGCCTTTCAGCCAAATAAAAGTTTCAGGTGCTTTTCATGGGTCCATTTCTGTAAAACAACAAATGAAAATTCCAAAAGTATTAAAGTTGATGCAATTTCCATGTGCCGATGCTTTAAGTTACTCTCATTTATGTGAAGGTAAAATTGATGTGGTTTTTCAAGGATCAAATAAAATTTGGGACATTCATCCACTTATACCCATTATAAAAGCTGCCGGTGGAGTAGTTACAACATGGAACAACAAAGATGCCATCAAAGCTGGAAGTATTTTAGTTTCAGCAAATAAATCAATTCATAATAAGATGCTCAAAATTTTAAAACCAGTTTCAAAGTAGATGGAA
Source organism: Candidatus Pelagibacter sp. (assembly GCA_028221385.1). The sequence continues at coordinate 11,202 of JAOIRP010000001.1, read as the reverse complement.
AAATTACCAGAGAAAGCTCAAAATATTTTAGACTTTTGGTTTAAAGAAACACCTCCCAAAAAAAGATTTCAAAAACATAAAGATTTCGACTTGTTGATTAAAGAAAAATTTTTAAAAGATTACGAATTAGCGAGCAAGAATGAATATGATGATTGGCAAGATAGCACATTAGGATGCTTGGCTTTAGTTATTTTATTTGATCAATTTTCAAGAAATATATTTAGAGATGATAAAAAAGCTTTTGAACAAGATCACAAAACAAGATTAATTGTAAACGATGCAGTGTATGCTGGTTTTTTAGACAAGATGGATGAAAGTCAAAGATTTTTTATGATATTACCTCTTATCCACAGTGAAGAAATAACAGATCATGACATGGCATATTATCTGGCAGATAAATATTTAAAAGACCATAGTGGGCTTGTAGAAATTAAAAAATTTTGGAAAGATCATACTTTAGCTATTAAAAGATTTCATAGATATCCACATAGAAATGAAGTGTTAGGAAGAGAGTCTACTAGAGAAGAATTAGAATTTCTTAAAGAACCAAATTCATCTTGGTAAACTTAAATGAATTTCAAATTTATTTATAAAATTTGTTCCAAAAAAGAACTAGAAGATGCAAAAAATAAAAATCAATTTATAGGCTCTAAAAAAGATTTAGAGGATGGTTTTATTCATTTTTCTGGAGAAGAGCAAGTTGAGGGAACTTTAAAAAAATATTATTTAAATCAAAAAGATTTAATCTTACTAAAAGTAGATACTTTAAAACTTGATCATTTAATTTGGGAGCAAGCATCTGATGGAAATATGTTTCCCCATTTATATTCACCACTTGATTTATCTAATGTTGTAGAAGAATTTGAAATTTCTTTGAAAGATGATGGTTCTCACGTATTACCAGATAACTTTTAAGGGGGACACCCTTTCGGAAACTCCAAAAGAGTTCCCCTATAATTTAGCGATTTACGCAAAATCCATAATAATGGATTTATATTTTTAGTTTGTATTAACTTTGATTACTAAATCACACCAGCTAAGTGTCAGGCGGTGATAAATTCATAATCGCGCCTCCTTTGTTGATAAATTCAGCATATCATTTTTGAAAACTTCATTCAAAATATTTATTTAAATATAGTTATTGAATACAACCTGACTGAGTAGTAGTCTCTCGATAATCTAATAAATTTTTCTTTAAATATTATTTTAGTTATTTCCTAATAAGTTAACCATCAATACACCTATTATAATTAAACCTAAACCAATCATTGAATAAAGATTTGGCATTTGATTAAATCTAATAACACCAACAACTACAGTTGAAATAATTGTTAACCCTGCAAATGAAGCATAAGTAATTCCCATTGGAATATTTTTCATGACCATTGAGAGCGCATACATACATGCAACGATTGTTATACCTGTAATAATACTCGGAAAAAGAAGGGTAAAACCTTCGGCAGTTTTAGCAAAGCTATTTGAAGTAACTCCCAAAATAACAGCTAATATTAAGAATGCATATGAAGTAGCGAGATTCATTTAATTAGATTAAATGAAATCCCGCTAAATATATATAATTATTTATTAACTTTTGAACAACTCAAGAGCTTTATTCAATAATTCCTCTGATTTTGCATGGTCACCAGCATCATGGGCTGCCATACCTTGGTCTCTTAGAGTTTGTGCTTCAGCAATTTTATCGTCTAAACTTTTAGCCATCATTGGGCAAGAGCCTGCATAAACTGAACTTGTGAAAAGTACTAAGAATAATGTTATTACTATTTTTTTCATATTTTCCTTTGTTTGATTAATTAACCAAACAATAGAAAAATAATAAGTTTTTGGTATAACCAACATTGTCACTTTGCATGTGCAAAATGACCCAACTAGTTATTTAGGTATTTTTGTAGCCCCTGTTTCAAGAGAAACAACTTTTCCATCTTTGTATTTATAGACAGCCATTACTGCTTCTTTGTTACCGTCATTAAATGTTACAAAAGAGTGTTCAACACCAATTTCATCATTCTCAAAAAGAACTCTTACTTTATCCTTATTGATATCTCCACTCATTGCCCATTTAATTACATCTGCTTTGCCTAGAACATTTCCTGATGCATGCATCGTGAATTTATAATCATTATGAAAAATTTCATTCATAGCTGCTTCATCTTTTGCTGCCATTGCAGCGTCCATTTTTGCTAGTAAAGACATATTATCCTTCCTTAACTTTAGTTAAGTCATAGATCATGTAACTACCCATAACCTCATCCATGATAGGTTTAGACACTTCAGTTCCTTCAATAAACTTAATTAAAGCAGCTTCATCAGTACAATGTATTTTAAACATCACTGCACTTTTATCAGGTGTTACTGACGCCATAGTTTTTTCTACTATAGCAACTTTTTTTCTTTCGGCTAATCCTTCTGGAGATTGCATAAATCCCATAAATTTTTCAAATTTACCTTCTCCTTCTTTGAACCTAGCTACTACTAGCATTTCTTTTTCCATTTCTTATCTCCTTTTCTTTTGTTGTTAATATAATACTACTTTGTTTACTCGTTCTTTACCGTTAGGAACCAGTCCTTCTAAAAAAGCATGGCACTCATCAGTTTTTGCATTGTCATACTTAGACCCATAATATTTATCTACTGCCTCATTAACTCCCTGATCCCAATCTTTTTCAGGAATACCGGTTTCTAGGGCATATTCTTTTAAAACCTTAACTGAAGACATAGATTTTTCCTTCATGCTGTATTCAAACGTTTCACCTGGTGGCAAAAAATAATTAGCCATATAGATTCCGCTACAATCCCAAGCTTTGGATTTATCAGCGTTACTCATTTCAGCAAATGATATGGTTGTTACTAAACTTATAATTAGAGTTAATATTATCTTTTTCATTATTTGTTTTCTTTACTTCTTTTGATTAATTGTTAAGTTTATTCACTAAAGATTGGTCTTATTTCATCTTCAATAGTTCCTTCTATTGCAACATCTTTTAATTGTTTTTGAAGCTTTTGATATTCAGGATCAGCTGACATATTTTCATCAGATCCATCACCCTCAAACATAGTTCCAATTAAAGTTTCTCTTATAGTTCTTGGATCTCCACCCATTTGAAAAGAAAAATAGACTTCATGGTTAGGAAAATGTTTTTTTCTAACAGCAGCCAAACCTTTACCAATCTCCATTGCTTTCCCTAAGCCGTCATCTTTTACTCTCATTGTTCTTGTATATATTGCTTTCATAATTTTAACCTTACTTGTTAATTATTGCATAATTATTACAGTCCTAGACTACGTAAATTGGAATTAAGATATAATGTTATTAATTGTCACCTGCTATGCAAAAATTTATACAACTATTTCTTGTATAAATTATTTTATTTTTACTGCGCGCTTAAAGCTTATTAATTTTAAATAAAATAGTGTATTATAATATTGACTTAAAATTCTAAAATTATGATTGAACACTTTAATGGACTTTTTTATTTAATTGTATTTGCTATTCATTTTTTAGCTTACGCAGTTTATGGATATAGATGCATTGTTTCTACCAGATCTTTCTTAGATCAATATGGAGTTGACCACTCAGCAGCTGCAATGACTAGATTTTTTGGAGCCATGTTCTTGGGTTCAGTGTTAATGGCATTATACATAATTTTTATAAGACCAATGATCCATGGTGATATAGGTCTAGAAAATACATGGGCGTTTTTTAATTTAATTTTTTTGCAGAACTTATCAGCATTTATTGTTGGATTTTATAGCATCAAAATAAGTAAACTTGGCAACAATGAAAAGACTTCTATAGAAGGTGTTATAGCGCCAGGTATATTAACTTTACTTAGTGCAATCCTTTGCTATGGATTAGCAGATAAAATTTACCCTTAGAAAACTTTCTAAATGATTAGATTGTTTGCAATTTTGATCATTTTGATTTCATTGTCACCAGTTAATGCAAAAGAATGTAATTTAATTCCAGAACCTGGTAGCAAGAACTATATTATTGGATATGGCTCATTGATGGAGAAAGAGTCTAGAACAAGAACCAATAAATCAGCATTAATTGTAAAACCTATACTGATTGAAGGTTTTGAAAGAACCTGGGGTCAAAGTGGAGGAATATATAAAATTACTTTTTTAACTATAATTCAAAAAAAAAATTCAAAAGTTAATGCAGTTTATTATCCAGTTTCATTACAAGATTTAGATAAAACCGATAGAAGAGAAAGTGGCTACTGCAGAGTTAAAGTAGAAGAAGAGAATTTAAGTTTTTATGGAAAGAAAGTTAAAACAAAAAATAAAAACTTTTGGGTATATTCTGCAAACCTTGGAAAATTAAAGAAACCAAGTGAAGGCCATCCTATTGTTCAATCTTATGTTGATATATTCATGAATGGTTGTTTTCAAATTAAAGAAAAATATGAATTGAATAAATTCCCAGAACAATGTGTAGAGACCACAAAAGAATGGTCAAAATATTGGGTGAATGACAGGATCCATGCAAGAAGACCATTTCTAGTTCCCAACTTTTATAAAATAGATAAATTGCTATCTAAATACTTTGATCATTATTTTGATCATAAGTTTGAATAAATTATTTTATCCAATTAGGATAAGGTAATCCTTTTTCTTCTAAAAATTTTTTATTAAACATTTTGGTTGCGTATTTATCACTTTTATCGCAAAGAATAGTTACAATAGTTTTACCAGGACCAAGCTCTTTACCCATTCTAATTGCCCCTGCAATATTAATTCCACAACTTGTACCAAGACTTAAACCTTCATTTTCAATTAAATCATAAAGTATAGGAAGTGCTTCATGGTCATCAATAGAATAAGCATCATCAATTTTTGCATTTTCAAAATTTTTGGTAACTCTACTAGAACCAATTCCTTCAGTAATAGAACCACCTTCAGATTTTAATTCACCATTTTTTATATAGTTGTAAAGAGCAGAACCTTTTGGATCTGATAAATATATTTTAATATCTTTATTTTTTTCTTTAAGAGCATTACTTACTCCCGAAATTGTGCCCCCTGTTCCAGATGAACATACAAAACCATCAACCTTACCTTCAGTTTGTTCCCAAATTTCTATACCAGTTCCTTCGTAATGTCCTTTTGCATTAGCAATATTGTCAAACTGATTGGCCCAAACAACTCCATTATTATTTGATGGTCTTAATTCGTCAGCAAGTTTCGCTGCAACTTTTACAAAATTAGCATCATCTTTATATGGTTTTGCTGGAACTAATCTTAAGTCAGCACCAATATTTGTAAGTAGATCTTTTTTTTCTTGGGTTTGATTATCATTCATCACAATAATAGTTTTATAACCTAACGAATTTCCTAATAGACATAAGCCTATGCCAGTGTTTCCAGCTGTTCCTTCAACAATAGTCCCACCTTTAGAGATTAATTTTTTTGTCTCTGCATCTCTAATTAAAGTTAGTGCAGCTCTGTCTTTAACGGAACCACCTGGATTCATGAACTCAGCTTTGCCATAAATATTACAGCCAGTAATTTCTGATGCAGCTCTTAGCTTAATCAGGGGTGTGTTACCAATACCTGAAACAAAATTATCTTGAATATTTTTCATTAACTAGCGGTATCACTATTTGTTTCTTCAACAGCATAAGGTTTAAATTTATCAGTCGCTGTTCCTACATTTTTAGCTGGAATTCCAACCATCACTGCATTTTCAGGAACATCTTTAGTAACTACTGCATTAGCTCCAACTTTTGCATTAGCACCAACCATTACAGGTCCTAAAATTTGAGCACCTGAACCAACAACAACACAATCACCTAATGTTGGATGTCTTTTAACTTGTCTTTGACTGTTTGAATTAATACTTGGTGCAATACCGCCTAATGTTGCCATATGATAGATAGTTACATTGTTTCCAATTTCAGATGTTTCACCAATCACAACCCCCATTCCATGATCAATGAATAAGTTTTTTCCAATTTTTGCCCCAGGATGTATTTCTATTCCTGTTAAGAATCTTGAAAATTGAGATATAAATCTAGCAACTAGATCAAACTTTGCTAAGTAAAAAAAATTAGAAATTCTGTGAAAAAAAACTGCTTTCACACCAGGATAAGTTAAAATTAAACTTAATTTTGATTTTGCTGCAGGATCTCGATCAATTATAGATTGTAAATATTCATTCATTGTTATTCGGTGATCTTGATTAAAAAAAATATATGATTTATATAGTAATAAAAAGACAATTTTAAAGAGGAAAAATTTATGTATAAAAATACCAACTGTTTTCATTTAGCAGTACCGTGCGGTGATTTAGAAACTGCAAAAAAATTCTATAATGAGGCTTTAGGATGCAGATTAGATAATTCCGCTCAAGAATGGGCTGATGTTGATTTTTGGGGCAACGAATTAACCCTTCATGCTAGTGAACATAAACTAGAAAATGAAAGACACGATGTTGATATGGGAAATGTGTCTGTCCCACACTTTGGTGTCCATTTATCCAGAAAAGACTTTGATACTTTAAAACAAAGATTGAAAGATAATGGCACAAAATATTATGATGAGCCTTATTTAAGATTTAAAGGAACCAAATACGAGCAAGAAACATTTTTTGTAAAAGATCCAAATGAAAATGTTTTAGAGATTAAAACACTTACTGCAAACGCTGAGTAAATAAATCGAATTGTCCTTAAATCAATATATTCCATCTAGATTGGTATTATTATTTAGAAGACTAAAGTTTTATATTTTAGGTGAAAAATTTTATAAAAAGTTTGATTATGATTGGCACAAATACTCTCATAGGTTTGATATAATCAATAATATAATAAAGTATAAAAAATATAATTCATATCTAGAAATTGGCTGCCAAGCTGACGTCAGTTTTAAAAAAATTTTAGCACCTGATAAAATTGGAGTGGACCCCATGGATGGAGGCACTCATAGAATGACTAGCGATGATTTTTTTAAAACTAATCAAAAAATGTTCGATCTGATATTTATTGATGGTTTACATGAATATTCACAAGTTTTAAGAGATATAAAAAATTCAGTTAATTTTTTGAATAAAGATGGAATTATTTTAGTACATGATTGCCTACCTGCAAAAATTTGGCACCAAACTATGCCTCAAACACACTCGAGTTGGAACGGTGATGTGTGGAAAGCAATAGTTGAGTGTAGAACTCTTAAAAATATTGATACTTATACTTGTGTTGCTGATCAAGGATTAGGAATTATTTTTAATAAAAAAAATACGAAATTATTAGAGGATGAAATAAGAGATTTTAAAAAACTTACATTCAAAGATTATTATCAAAATCATAATAAATATATGAACTTAATTGATGAAAATGAGCTGTATAATTTAATAAAATAGTTTTAACCAATTATCATTTACTTTCTCCAGGCTAAAACTTTAGATTATTCAATATAAAAAGAAAAATATATATAGAATAAAGCAATTTTAGTCTTTGACTCTATCAAAAGATTTAAGCTAATCTTCATTTATAAATTAATAGAGAGGGATATAATGAGAATAATTAAAACTACACTTGTAGCTGGATTAATTTCTTTATTTGCAACTTTTTCATCATTTGCTGAGAAAGTAAAAATTGGAGATCCAGGTTGGACAGGTGCAACAGCTATTGCAAATTTATTAGCAGCAGTTGTTACAGATAAAATGGGTGGAGAAGCAGAACTTGTTCCTGGTAACAATACTGCGATCTATGGTGCAATCGATAGAAGTAAAGGTGAAATCGAAGTTCACCCTGATATCTGGTTACCAAATCAGCAAGCTTATACAAATGATTTAGTTCCAAAAGGAACTTTAAAATTAAGCAGCAAACCATATGAGGGAAACCAAGGTTACTGTGTATCTCAAAAGTTTGCAAAAAAAATGAATATCACTGCAATTGAAGATTTAGGAAGACCTGAAGTTGTTAAAGCTATGGATAGCGATGGCAACGGTAAAGGTGAATTCTGGATTGGAGCAGATGGTTGGGCATCAGCAAATGTTAACCAAGTTAAATTAAGAGACTATGGTTTATATGATGCTGGTATTGAACCAATAAGAGCAGCAGAAGCTGTAAAAAATGCAAGAGTACTAGACTCTATTAAAAAAGGTGAAGGCTATGCATTTTATTGTTACAAGCCACATGCAATTTGGGGAATGGCAGATGTAGTTATGTTGGAAGAGCCAAAATTCGATCCAGCTAAATACAAAATGGTTCAACCAAAAGAAGATGCTGACTGGTACAAAAAATCTTATGTTGCTTCAAAGGATGCTCTTAAACAAATTCAAATTGGTTGGGGTACTTCTTTAGAGAAGAAATCACCAGCAATAGTTGAGTTTTTTAAGAACTTTCAATTAACAGCAGATGATGTTTCATTAATGGCTTATCAAATTTCAGTTGAGAAAAAACAACCAGCTGATGTTGCAAGAGCTTGGATGAAAGCTAACAAGTCAACTGTTGATGGTTGGTTAGGTCTTTAAGTCAAATTAAATATTTATACCCAGCGATATAATATTGCTGGGTATATTTTCCTAAATTAAAAGAGAGTTAAATGGATTCGTCTGGATCAGCAATCAAAATTGAAAACGTTTGGAAGGTGTTTGGTAACACTTCAAAAGAAGCGTTAGATGCAATTCAAAATCAAAAAATTTCAAAAACAGAGGCATTGGAAAAGTATAACTCGGTAATAGGAGTTTCAGACGTTTCATTCGATGTAAAAGAGGGTGAAATTTTTTGTGTAATGGGACTTTCAGGAAGTGGAAAGTCTACTTTAGTAAGACATATTAATAGATTGCTAGAACCAACTTCAGGAAAGATTTTGATTAATGATCAAGATGTAATGAAGTTTGATAGAGAAAGTTTACAAGAATTAAGAAATAAAAAAATAGGCATGGTATTTCAAAACTTTGCCTTAATGCCTCATAGATCAGTTCTAGATAATATTGCGATGCCACTTGAAATTAGAGGAGTTAGTAAAAATGATAGATTAGATGCTGCAAATAAAATTTTAGATATAGTTGAATTACAAGGTTGGGGTAACAAATTTGCCCATGAATTATCTGGTGGAATGCAACAAAGAGTTGGACTTGCAAGAGCCTTAGCAGCAGACCCAGATTTTTTATTAATGGATGAACCCTTTAGTGCGTTGGACCCATTAATTAGAAGACAATTACAATCAGAATTTATCAAACTTTCAAAGCAAATGAAAAAAACTACTGTATTCATTACTCACGATCTAGATGAAGCGGTAAGAGTAGGTCATCGAATTGCAATTATGAGAGACGGTAAAGTAATCCAAGTAGGTACCCCTGAAGAAATTGTAGTAAGTCCTGCTGATAATTATGTTGCTGATTTTGTGAAAGGAATTTCAAGATTAAAAGTTGTTCAAGCAAAATCAATTATGCAACCAATCAAAAGTTTTGAAAATAAAAATGGTAAATTACCTAATGATTTACAAGCTGTAAATGAATATGATTTATTAAGCAAACTTATTGAAACCTCTGCTTCAAGAGATAAACCAATAATAGTTAATGATAGTCAAAATAAAACTATAGGTGTTATCTCACAATCAGATCTTTTAAAAGCTGTTATCGAGGGTGGTGATGGAGAATAAGCAACTTAACAACCCACCAAGATCAGAATTAATAACAGATTTTGTTAAATCAAATCCTGAGTATTATATTGAAAAATTTCAGCAAATAGGGAGCAAACCTACATTTTCTTTTTCATTTAATTTATATGCAGCAATTCTTGGACCAATTTGGTTTGGGATGAGAAATATTTGGAATTGGGCTTTAACATTTTTAATCATAGAAACGTTTTCAGTTGTTCAAATAATTAGAGGTTTATTTGGAAATATTACAGCAGAGGCCATTCAAAAAATAGAACAAGTTCAGTCAACTATTGCTTTTAGAAATAAACAATTAGAGTCTGCTATAACAAGCAACCCAGACAAAGTAGATGTTTATAAAAGAAATATAAAATCACTAGAAGATGCCATGCAGGGCTACATTAATGAAGTTGATAGAATTGAAGCATCAGCAATTTGGATAACAATTTTTGGTATAGTTTTGTTAATTTCAGTCAAGATTATTCAAGGTGTTCTTGCAAATTCTAGATTAGAAAAAAGATATTCTGAGTGGTTATCGGACAAATCAATAAGTCCAGGGATGCAAGCAAAGAATTATATATTGAGCACGATATTCACTTCAGTAATTATGTTTTTTTCTGTAGTTCACTATAGTTTTCCTGGCTTAATTGTAATAATGAATGAATTTCCAACTCATCCAGACATTAGGCTAACATCTATTGCTTGGGTAGAGACTGTATTTAATTATGCGGTATTAAAAGGGGATGCTTTATTTACAGCAATCACTATCGGGATTAGATCTGTTTTAGATTTTTTAGAATTACTATTTGTAAAAACACCATGGATAGTAATTATAACTGCAATAGTAACACTAACAGGATTATCTGCTGGCCCTAGAGCAGCAATTTATTCTACAGGTTTTTTATGCTACATGGGCTTTTTAGGGTTTTGGGTTAAAGCAATGACTACACTTGCTTTATTAGGAACAGCTGCAATTTTAAGTATAGCAATTGGAATTCCATTAGGAATTTATTGTGCAAGACGTCAGAGATTTTATTCAATGATAAGACCAATAATGGATTTCATGCAAACTATGCCAGCGTTTGTATTTATGATTCCAGTTATTGCATTCTTTGGAACTGGAAAGGTTGCTGCAGTAATAATAACAATGATATTTGGTGGAACACCAGTTGTAAGATTGACTGTCCTTGGATTAAGAGGAGTACCAGAAACAATTAGAGAAGCTGCAATAGCTTATGGTGCAAGCAAATGGTATTTACTTAGAAAAGTAGATTTACCACTAGCTACTCCCTCTATATTGGCAGGAGTTAACCAAACCGTAATGTTAAGTTTAGCAATGGTAGTTGTTGCATCTTTAATTGGTGCAAAAGGACTAGGACAAGATGTTCTTGAAGCTTTACAATATGCAAATGTGGGTCAAGGTATATTAGCAGGTGTTGCGATATTATTTGTTGCATTAATTCTTGATAGAGTTGTTCAAGGTAAAAAAAGAGTTTAATAAAACTCTATGGATTATCTATTATTAGGTTTTTTAACAGGTCTAAGTTTAATTTTAGCTATTGGAGCACAAAACATATT